>JAITIE010000149.1 GCA_031279615.1 Candidatus Margulisiibacteriota bacterium
TTCAAAGCGATCGACGACATTATTCAGCGCGGCGCGCTGGGCATTCATTTGCTGGACTATGTCGTGCACGCTGTGACCGAAGGCACGGACGCGCTGGGCAAAGTCACGGTGCGCATCAAGAAAAACCAAAAAACTTACACCGGCAACGGCGCGAACACCGACGTGCTCGTCGCGTCAGCCGAAGCCTATCTCAACGCCGTGAATAAATATTTACTGCGGAGCGAATAAATGCCTAAAAAAAATGTCAAGAAAAAATCCGTTCCCAAAAGCCGTGGCGTTAAAATTTCAAAATCCGCTGTCGACCTGTCGCTCAACGGCATTG
The DNA here is from genome assembly GCA_031279615.1 of Candidatus Margulisiibacteriota bacterium. GTDB lineage: Bacteria > Margulisbacteria > Termititenacia > Termititenacales > Termititenacaceae > Termititenax. The sequence continues at coordinate 323 of JAITIE010000149.1, forward strand.
AAGAGTTTATCAAATTTGCCGGTCAATTTCCGATTAGCAAATTATCCGCTGGCCGCGCCGGCGCGCGTCTGACGGTTTATCAAAATCCGGCCAATCTCAAATTAAAAACCCGAGAGGAAGCCAAACCCGCTGAGACCGCTCAGCCGGAAACTCTGGAGCAAATCAAATCCGACCGCGTCGGTGTCTTTCACGGTGTCAAAAATCTTCAAACCGGCAGTAAAGTAAAAGCCGGCGAAACTGTCGCCAAAATCCACGCCATCGGCATTAAAAACGAAATCAAGGCGGATAAAAATTGCGTTATCAAAGAAATTCTGGCGCAGGAAAGTGACCTCATCGAATACGGTCAGCCGCTTTTCTTGATTGAGTAAATGCCGGTTTTCTTTTACACGCTGGGCTGTAAATCCAATCAATACGAAACCCGCCGGCTGGCGGAAAAATTTTCCGCGCTGGGTTTTGACCAGACAACCGACGTAAAATCCGCCGGCGTTATCGTCGTCAACACTTGCAGTGTCACGCACATAGCCGAGCGCAAAGCGCGCAACCTTATCCGCCGCTTTAGGGCGCAAAACCCTCAAGCCAGGTTTTATGTCTGCGGTTGTTACGCCAACATCGCCGAACTCGACAAAATCCTTCCGCAGGCTATACGGATAACACAGGAAATAAAACTGCGGCCGGAATTGTGGGGTCTGCCCGGACCGCGCCGCGGCTCAGCGCAAGCCGCGCAACGCCCGGCCGCGCAGACCTGCCGTGTCCGCGAGTTCTTAAAAATCCAGGAGGGGTGTGACAACTTTTGCAGTTACTGCATTATTCCCTACGCCAGACGCGCAGTTTCTGCCGCCGCGCCGGAAAATATTCTGGCGGAAGCGCAAAAACTAATTCAAAATAACGTCCGCGAAATCGTCCTGACCGGTATAAATCTAGGCCGTTATGCTTATCAAAATATTTCTCTGACGGATATTTTGCGGCTGTTACTGCGGACAAACATTACCAGAATTCGCCTCAGTTCTCTGGAGCCGGATCTAATTACTGACGACCTGTTAAAAATTATCGCCGCTGAGCCGCGTCTGGCCAGACATTTGCACGTGCCTCTGCAGTCCGGTTCAGACAAAATCCTGCGGCTGATGAACAGAAAATACACCGCCGCGGCATACCAAAAACTGATCGCCCGCGCGCGCCGGATTTGCGGCGCGGATTTTGGCCTGACCACGGATATTATTGTCGGTTTTCCGGGTGAGACCAAAGCAACTTTTCAGGAAACCTGTGCTTTTGTTCAAGAAATCGGTTTTCAGGATTTGCATATTTTCCCCTACTCACCGCGCCCGCAGACCGCCGCCGCTAAAATGCCCCTGACTTGTTCAGACCAGGAACAAAAACAATTCTGCCAAAAGCTGGAAAAACTCCGGCAGAAAATGCGGCGCGCCGTCCTCCAAAAAGCGCTGGCGCGGCCGCTGGAAGTGCTTGCGGAAAACAACCGCGGCGGTTTCAGCTCAGAATACGCGCCGGTAAAGTTTACAAAAAAAGCGGCCAGCGGCAGAATTTACACGGCTAAACCGCTGGCCGTAAAAGACAGGTTTATTCTAGCTGAGCCGGCGCACGGAGTCGCCGATGCGGATCTGCATCGGCAAATAATTTAATAAATCTACTTTTTCCCCTCTCAATAATTGCAGCAGTAAATCCACTGTCCGGGCGCCGAGCGCCGCCCGATCCGCCCAAACCGTGGTTAATTGCGGCTGCGGCTCGTCAATAAAACGCGGAAAAGAAATGCCGTCAAAACCGGTAACCGACACATCTTTGGGAATACGCACGGCATACTTGCGCGCCGCGCGGTAAATATAATAGGCCAGCAAATCGCTGGAGCAAAGGATCAAAGTCTCTTTCTTGTCTCGTAAAAACTTGGCGAAAGCGATCTCCACACTCTGGATCATGCTGTAATCCGCCTGATACAGCGTCAGGTCTTTTTTTTGGAAAGCGGCGCTTAGCATACTATAAAACTCGTTCCAGACAATATCTTTAGGGTCTGTTTCGCCAGTCAGCACCGCGATATTTTTGTGTCCGGAATTCTTGATATATTCGATCAACTGGGTCAGCCCATTGGCGGAATCTTGATAAACAGTCGGCGTGGGATAATTGGCATTTGGGTTAACCGCCAGCACATGCGGCATTTTGTATTTCACGGCACGCTCTAAAAAAGTGTCCGGCGTCCGCCCCACAAAAATAATCCCGCTATAATCATAAATCTCCGCATAGTCTATGCTGAAATCCGGTAAAACCCGAAAATCCACCCCCAGCTCGGCCAGCCGCTGGGTAATGCCGAAAATCACATCCGTATAATATTCATTGTAATAGTGATTTTTATAATTGTTAAAAGCCAGCAGGATTTTTTGCACTTTTAAGGCGCGGTCTGCAAAATAATTAAGCTCCCGCGCCTTATTCAGGATCTTCTCCCGTACTTTTCGGGAGATTTTCTGCGGATGGTTGATCGCGGTACAGACCGCTGAAACGGAAACATGGCAGGCCGCCGCTATATCTTTTAAAGTCGCCATTTGTTTTATTTTACAATTTTTTTACTAAAAATACAAATAAAATATAACAAAATTTACAATAAAATTCAGTTAAAATAACCGGCAAGAAAAGCGAAAGGCGGGACCTCGTATGAAAGAAACTAGAAAACTCCGAAAACTATGGCTCTTTATTATAAAACAAGCCAAAGCATTTCAAGTGGAGCAAGCGCGCTAATGCAGTCCCTTAAGACAACAGCCCAAGTGCGGCGCTTGATCGTGGATTCAATCAATAAGGCTTTGCGCAACGCTCCCGCAGACAGCCTGCCGGGCAATGCCAAACATATTGATTATGAAATCGGCGCGCTCTTGCCCGCCGTAGACAATAAAACTGAGTTCTGCAAACAAATTTTGGCCAAGCTGCACACGCATACCAGCAGCAATTCAAATGAACTAACCAAAGATTTTTTGGCCAAATTAAAAATATATCTGCTGGGCAAATTGTTCTACCTGTCTTTGCAGGACAAACGCTATCTTTTAATTCAAAATTTTAGCAGCCGCGCTAACCATAAATTTATGCTGGACGCCGTGTCCCAGATTGAGGCCTCGGCGGAAAATGCCGCGCTTTTTTTGGATTCCCTGAGTGACCCTAAGCAAAAGGATTTTTTCATCGGCATAACGAGCTACATTTACAATTAAAAAATACAACAAAATACAATAAAATACATAAACATAACTTGCGATAACTTACAAAGGATTTAAATTATGCTGCAGAGAAAAAATATTGCTGGCGCTTTTACAGCGCTTAATGTCAATAATGTTTTACGCAATCCGCAGCGTATCTTTAATCATGCTCCGTTGATTCAGGCCAAGCTGGCTATTATTGACAAATGGCAGCTGACCCACACGGCTTTTTTAGAAGCCTACTCGGAGCTCCAGCAGCAAAAAGAAAAAACAGCTAAAATTTTGGCCTCTATCGCCGAGTTTAATCAGAATAAAAATCTGGCCGAACTGCAGAATGATTTGCGCACAATGTATCAAGCCGGTCTGCTGGAATTGCATTTGACAGATAAATGCAATCTCTTTTGCCTGCAGTGCTGGTCTAAAAATAGAAAGAATGAGACTTTTCCTTTTGCTAAATTAGCAACAATCTTGCCGGCTTTAAATCCAAGGGCGGTTTTGTTGGCCGGTGGCGGAGAACCAGGGGTTTATTCCAGCGCCGGACAGACTTTAAATGAAGCAATAATTGAAATTCACCGTATCCTGCCGGACGCGCCGCTGGGACTGATCAGCAACAACACTATTCTTCGTCCAGAAGACAGTTGGCCAAACTATTTGCAATGGCACAGAACTTCTCTGGACGCGGCTACACCGGAAACCTATCAGTTGATTAAACGAGAAAACAAATACGCTATCGTGGTGGAAAATATTCATAAATTATTCACCGAAACAACAACAGCCAATGTCGGCGTTGGCTTCCTTTACCGAAATGAAAACGCTGAGGAAATTTTTCCCTTTCTGGAACAATGGTTCAACTGGTTTGCCAAACAAGCGGAAACCACCCGATCCCGCTTCAACATTCAATTCCGGCCAATCGCGGCGCAAGTGGACACGCTGGATGACATTCAGACCGGCAAACATCCATTTATTCATCGGGAAACTCTGGACACTATGCAGGATCAAATACGGCTGACCTATAATACAGCCGAGCAAAATCCGAACTTTAACTATTTTCTAACACAGCACTCTAACTTTTTCACCCGCTTATGGCCGTATCAGGAACAGCCGGAACTGCTTTTCTCACACGAACCGGCTTATTTTGGCCATTGTTACACCGCTCTGTCCCGCCGACTGGTCAGAGCTAGCGGCACGGAATATCCCTGCTGTTTAACTGAAAACGACCCGTCTCTGGCTCTAGGTAATGCTTTGTCTGGAAATCCCGACGAAATTTATAAGATCGCTCTGGAGCAGGTTTGGTATTATACGTTGCAGCATCGTTATTGCAGCGCAGAATATTGCCGCATCGGCACACCAAATGTAGCAATGGATAATTTTCTGTCAGGAAAAATAGAAAGAATTGAGCCTTCTGAAAATCTTTTTTTCTAAACAATAAAACTCACAGCAGTACCCGCGCCGCGATAGCCACCGCCGCGGTTTCGGCACGCAGGATACGACCGCCCAGTGAAAAAGCCAGCGCATTGACCGCCAGATAATTTAATTCAGCAGGCGAAAAACCGGACTCCGGTCCGCTGACCAGCGCGGAATCGTCCGCAAAATCCGGCCATCTTTTCTCCGCCGCCGGATGCGCGTAATAAATATTTTGCAGACGTTCAGCCAAAACGGTCAATTCGATTTTCTCTATTTCCGGCAAATGATTGCGCCGCGACTGGCAGACCGCCGACGCAATAATTTTTTGCCAGCGCTCAAATTTATTATTTGCGAAACGCAGCGGCGAGTTTTCTGATTCGTACAGCCAGAATTTGTAGACACCTATCTCCGTCGCTTTTTGCAAAACATAAGTCATTTTGTCATTTTTCAGCAGTGGCAAAACCAGGTGCAGTTTTTTTACCGGCTCGTTATTTTCCGCGTACTCTCTCTGTAATCTTGCGGTCAGAAATTGCTTTTCTATGCTTTCTATTTGATACACGCCGACGCGCTGTTCCTGCACGGACTCAAAAAAATCTCCGGCCTGCAGACGTAAAACTCTGGTCAAATATTCAAAATCCTCACCGCCCACCCGCGGCGCGAGCTCCAGCGGC
>JAITIE010000108.1 GCA_031279615.1 Candidatus Margulisiibacteriota bacterium
TAATTTTTTTTGTCGGCGGTTATTTCAATCTCCGCCGCGTCACCCGGCGCCAAACCGGGCACGAACATCACGCGCCCCTCGTGCCGCGCCACGCCGTCGCCGTCCACCGTAAAATCCACGCCTTGAGCGGTAATCAACATGCCGGCATTGTAACACAGAGGTTTTTGCCGCGTACGCCGCAAGCCAATTCTCTTCACCAAATCAAGGGGAGCTTGGCCGCTGAAAAACTACCGGCAGATAAAAAATTTTGCTTGCTGAATTTACCCGCCAGCACAGCGCCCCAATGTGTTGCCTTTTATTCCCACAAACCATTAAACGGCATCGCCCAAATATCACTACCCAGCGGCAAAATTTCTGAACCCGCATATAAGACTATGCCTCTTTTAAATTTTCCGGCCGCCATTTTTTTCAATTCCTGCAAGCCTTTGGTGTCTGAAAAATTAACCATCTTGGCGGACTTTACTTCAACGCCGACTATCTCGCCGTTTGTCCGCTCCAGGACAAAATCCGCTTCTTTCTGGTCAGCCGTGCGAAAATGCCACAAACTAATATCAACTCTAGATGTGGTTTGTTTGAGCAGTTCCGCCGCCGTAAAGTTTTCCAGAACATGCCCGAAAGCGGCCTGATCTTTGCTCAACTCCGCCAAATCTCTTTTTAATAAATAGGCCAAGAGATTGGTGTCTGTAAAATAAAATTTCGCCGCTTTGACAAATCTTTTGCTAAATTTACGAGCCGGAGACCAGGGTTTGATTTCAAAAGCCAGAAAAGTATTTAGAATACCCGCTTTATATTTGTCATAAGTTTTCAAATCCAGTCCCGCATCCATAGCCGCAGAGCTGTTATTGAGTAGTCCGCCGGCACGCGCCGCCAAAACGGACAATAAACTGATTATTTTTTCGGGATTGCGAATATCGGACACCATTTTGACATCTCGCTGCAAAATCATATTTAAATAATCGTCCAGCCATCTTTGTCTGTCTAGTTTTTTCTGTAAAGCCAGTTCAGGGTATGTCGCTTTTTTAAGCACTTCGGTAATTTTAACAGCCGGATATTTTTTATAAACCGGCGGCGCGGAAAAAATTTGCTCCACAAAACAACTGTCCTTTTTGAAATATTCCGCCGCGGCAAAAGGCAGCAGCTTTAAAACCGACATGCGTCCGACCAAACTTTCCGCCAAACGCGGCAGAGCCAGCAGATTAGCTGAACCGGTCAGCAAATACAAACAAACCGCTTTATTTTTCCCGCCGCGCCGCCGATCAATGGCAATTTTCAGATACGGAAACAATTCAGGACAATTTTGCGCCTCATCAAGCACATTTAATTTATCCGCCGGTAAAGAGTCCAAAAAACCCGCCGGATCATTTTTAACAGCCGCCCAAACCAGAGGCGCATCCAAAGCTATATAATTAACCGGCCGGACAGCGGAAATATGCTGGACTAAAGTAGATTTGCCGGTCTGCCTCGGTCCATTCAAATAAACTAGTGGCCGCGTATTGAGCGTCTTTTCTAATTCTGCCGCCAAAAATCTTTTATAATACACCATGGTTATCCTTATAATTTTAGTATTACAATACCATAAATACAGGTATTATAATACCATAATTACAAGAATACCACAAGGAAAACCAGCCGACACGCTACGCGCCGACGCTCACCGTTTCCGGCAAAGTGCTGCCGCCGTCGATGACAAATTGCGCGCCGGTCAGATAATTGGCGCCCGGCGAAGCCAGAAAAGCCGCCAGCTGGCCGACTTCAGTCGGATCGGCCAGACGCTTGAGCGGCACGGCGCTGGCGATGCCGTCCAGCACGGACTGCGGATTGTCAGGGTTGGACTGCCTGGCAATGCTCTGCACCATTGGCGTCAGAACATATCCCGGGCAAATCGCGTTGACATTGATTTTGTGCGCCGCCAGCTCGACCGCCAGAGACTTGGTAAAACCCACCAGCGCGGCTTTGGTCGTGGCATAAGCCACTTCTCCCGGGTCAGCCACCAGATCGCCGGTCACCGAAGACATGATGACGATCTTGCCGTTCCGGGATTTTTTCAAATAAGGCAAAGCCGCGCGCGTGGCATTCCACACGCCTTTGATATTCACGTCAAAATGAAAGTCGCGGGTTTCGTCGCTCATCTCCTCAAATAAACCCAGCTGGCAGACACCGGCATTATTGACCAGGATGTCAATGCCGCCGTAAGTCTGCGCGGTTTTTTCCACACCGGCTTGAACGCTGGCCGGATCGGTTACGTCCATTTTGACAGCGATGGCTTCCGCACCGGTTTTGCGCAAATCCGCCGCGAGATTTTCCGTCTGTTCTGAGCGGGCAGCCAGAGCCAAACGCGCGCCTTCCGCCGCGAAGACCTGCGCGATGCCGCTGCCAATGCCCATCGACGCTCCCGTGATTAACGCAACTTTTCCAGCCAGTATTCCCATCAGACTCTCCTTTAAAATTCTTTATCTCCGTCCGGCGTTTTCATCCAGACTTTTTCCGTGCGCCAGCGGAATAATACCATATACCCCCACAGCAGCAGACCAATGCCGATGTAGCCGATAAAACCGTACCAGGTCATCGGCGTAATGCCGATCGTGCAGAAAAACGCGATGACGACCGACACGATCAGCGACAGCCAGCGCATCACATTGCCCCAGGGCAGTTCAAACGGTCGTTTCCATTCAGGATATTTTTTGGCCAAGACCATCGAGGAAATCGTGCTGATCGCGTAGCACAGCGCGCAGGCAAAAGCCATGAGGTCAAAGAACGAGCGTATCGTCTGCATCATGATAAACAAAATGCTGATAGCCAAAATCAAAATATTCGGCAGGATCGGCTGGCCGTGTTTATTGGTGCGGGCAAAAACTTCCGGCAGGAAATTTTGCCGTCCCATGGCGTAAATCATGCGCACACCGGAATACCAAAAACCTAAAACGCTGGTGGCGATCGGCAGCAACACGCCGACCACGCCCAACAGCAAGCCGTACCAAGCCCACGGGTAAATGCTCAAAAACGCCTTGATCGAAACGAACGGAGAGCAGTCGCCGTTATTGGTCAGCTGCGCCCAGGGCATGACGCCGGCCACCGCCAGATAAAATATCGCGTAAATCACACCGCAGGTAATCACCGAGCCTAAAATCGCTTTTTTCTGATCATGGATCGGAAAAGTGCCTTCTTCGACCAGAGCTGGAACAGTTTCAAAACCAAAATACGGAGTAATTAAAAATGCCGCGCCGACTGCCCAGCCGACCCATTGCGCTTTGCCCGTGCCGGCGCCGCCCAGAGCGGTGGAGAAAAAGCCGCTGAAATTGGCCAGCGACCAGGAGCCAGAGAAAAACAACAGCAGCGCGGTCAAACAAACTCCGCCAATCGCGCAAAACAACATGTAGGTCTGCACCTTGCCAGCGATTACATTGTGCGCCAAAGAGAGCGCGAACCAGACAAACAAAGAAACCACGCCGATGCCGAGCATTGTCACATCCGACCAGCCAAAATTAAACTGGAAATTAAGCCAGTCAATAATACCCAGCGTGCCCGCCGCCGGCACCGCTATCCAGGCACACATAATCAGCCAGCTGGACCAAAATCCCATATGCTTATTCAAGCCGATCGTGTTGAACACCAGCGAAGATCCCGCGCTGGGCAGCATCGTGGAAAGCTCCGCGTAAATAAAGGCGATCGGCAGACAGGCCAGGGTCATTAAAATATAGGCCAAAAAAGTTGCCGGGCCGCAATACGACAGAAAAATACCATCCCAGTAACACATGAAAGTAAAAATCGCGCCGGTCGCCAGAGCGTACACATACAGCAGACTCAACGATTTTTTGAGCGCGTACTTTCCTCCTTCTACAATATCGCTGTCTTTTCTCATCGTTTACCTCCCAAATTTATTTGCCCTGCGAATATCTCACTCCAATACCCAATACTTAGAGCTGCTCCCGCAAATACTCCTCCGCCAGCTGCACACTGCCGTCCGCGTAGCCGGCGCTTAAGAGTTTGACCGGAGTGCTCTCGCTGTGACTGGTCAGCCAGGCCAGCAGCTGCAAACGCCGTTGCATAATAAATGTGTCGATCATGGCCAGATCTTTTTTCTCCAGTTCCAGTACGCGGTGATAACCCTCCAGCCAATTTTCGATCAGATGTTTAGTGATCGGTTTATGCTCAATAAAACTGACCGCTGAAGCTAAGTCATGCAAAAACCAGCCAAAGCCGCAGTCGTCAAAATCAATAACCTTGATCGTCATGCCGTCCACCAAAAGATTGGCCAGCCGCAGATCGGCATGGATCAAGCCAAAATTCCAGCGGTTCTGGCCGTAACGTCTTAATTTTTTCTGAATAATTTCCGCAGCGCGGTCTAAAATCGCCGTTTTTTCCATGTCGAGTTCGGGCGCGGCCTGCCAGCGTCCCCAGCGCGGATTGCGGCCAAGCATCGTGTCGTAATCCCAGATAAAACGCTTGAGCTGTGGCGCGAGTGACCAGTCCCGCGTGTAGCGGTGCAGATAAGCGGTAATTTCGCCGAGATCATAAAAACTGCGTAAAATTTCTCTTTCATCATTTTCGTCAGGCGCCTGGCCGGTTAGAAATTTGTAAAGCACGCAGGTATATTCCACTTCCGCCAGCGGACTGCGGATATACTGAATATACTCGCCGTTCACACCTTTGAGCGGCTCGGCCACGACTACCGCGCAGTACCGGCGGATACGCTCGACCCAAATCAACTCCGCTTCTATTTCCTCGACCGGATGATACCCCGGACGGCTGATGCGCAAAACAACTTTCGCTTCGCCGTTTTGCACAAGGTAAGTGATATTTTCCGAAAGCTGCAACAGCTTGGCTTTCCAGCCGTTCAGCCCAAATTT
>JAITIE010000012.1 GCA_031279615.1 Candidatus Margulisiibacteriota bacterium
CGCTGCTCTACTGGGCTGGCAAGTGTTATCAAAAACTGGGGCGTTCTCAAGACGCCGCGGTGATTTTCCAGCAGGCCGCGCGGGAGTTTCCGGCGCGTTTTTACGGCTGGCGCGCCGCGCAGCAGCTCGGTATAACTCCGGTTATACCTTCCGACAATGTGCAGCTCGCGGATATCAAACCGCGGACCGACCGCGCTTTGCTGGAGCTGGTCAGGCTGGGCGAGTACGACGATGCTCTGGCCGAAGCGGAATTATTGGCCGACCGCAATAAACAGGAAAGAATTTCCACGGCTCTGCGTATTTATTTGGCGCACTCCGCTTACAAATCCGGCAGTTATTTAAACGCGATCAAGTTGAGTGCCGGTGTTTTGGCCGACGCGGAGAAAACCCATGACCATACCGTGCTGGCGCCGCCGGAATTATGGCGGATTTCTTTTCCGCAGGTCCATGCCGAGCTGGTCCGCGCCAGCGCCGCCAGGAACAAACTGCCGGTGAATTTGGTCTACGCGCTGATCCGTGAGGAGTCGCGTTTTGACGCGGCGGCTCTGTCGCCAGCCAAGGCCTACGGCCTGATGCAGCTTATACCTGCTACGGCTTTGCAAGTCATGCGCCAGCAGGGGATTTTGCTGGAAGAGTTTGCGCCAGAATTTTTGTTCCGTCCCGACCTGAATATACCGCTGGGCACGGCTTATCTGCGGCAGATGCTGGAACAGTTTGGCGGCAATCAGTGTCTGGCGCTGGCGGCTTACAATGCCGGTCCCACGGCGGCGGCGCGCTGGCTGCGTCAGCACGGCGGTCTGAAGAATTTTGACCTGGACACTTTTGTCGAAAACATCTCCTACACGGAAACCCGTAATTATGTTAAAAGAGTGCTGCGGGGGTATTGGCTGTACGATTTGATTTACGGAGCAGTTTCATGACAGATCCAGAAAAAAAGTCCGCGCGTTTGATTGACCGCGAGGCGACAAATGAAGACACCCTGGCCGAGTCGATCCGTCCACGCACGCTGGACGAGTACATCGGCCAGGAGACTTTGAAAAATAATCTGCGTGTTTTTATCACGGCCGCGCGCGCGCGCGGCGAGCCGCTGGAACATTTGATCTTTTACGGACCGCCGGGTTTGGGCAAAACGACGCTGGCCAATGTGATCGCTCAGGAAATGGGCGTGGCGATCAAGGTTACTTCTGGACCGGCGGTCGAGCGGCCAGGCGATCTAGCGGCGATCCTGACCAATTTACAAGAAGGCGATGTTTTTTTTATTGACGAAATCCACCGGCTCAATCACGCGGTCGAGGAAGTGCTTTACGCGGCCATGGAGGATTTTGAGCTGGACATTATGATCGGCAAGGGGCCGGCGGCGCGTTCCCTGCGCCTGACTTTACCGAAATTTACCTTGATTGGCGCGACGACCAGGGTCGGACTGCTCTCCGCGCCACTGCGTGACCGGTTTGGCATTCTCAATAAGCTGGAGTTTTACACCGATGCGGAGTTGAGCCGGATCATTCAGCGTTCCGCGCGCATCCTGGGCGTGGCGGTCGACGCGGACAGCGCTCTGGCCATCGCCCGCCGCAGCCGTGCCACGCCGCGCATCGCCAACCGGTTGATTCGGCGGATCCGCGATTGGGCGCAGGTCAAAAACAAAGGCGTAATCACTCCGGTGGTGGTGGACACCGCTTTGCAGGCTCTGGCGATAGACCGGCTCGGCCTCGATCCGGTTGACCGCAAGATACTGACCGCGATTATCGAAAAATTCAACGGCGGGCCGGTGGGATTGGACACGCTGGCGGCCATGACCAATGAGGACGCCCTGACGCTGGAGGATGTTTATGAGCCGTATTTGCTGCAACTGGGGTTTATCGATAGGACACCGCGTGGTAGAATTTGCACATCCGCCGCTTATGAGCATTTGGGCAGGCCGAAACCGGACAGCCTCAATGTGTCGGGCGGTTTATTTGAAGGGACGCCAAATGCGTAAAGCGCAGAAAAACCGCCAGACCAAAGAGACACAAATCACGCTGGAATTAAATCTTGACGGCCACGGCCGTTCGGAGATCAATACCGGCATTGCCTTTTTTGACCACATGCTCACTTTATTTGCCAAGCACGGCAATTTTGATCTCCAAATCCAGGCGCGGGGTGATCTGGCGGTCGACGCCCATCATACGGTGGAGGACGTCGGGCTGGTTTTGGGTGACGCTTTCAAAACCGCGCTGGGCGACAAAGCTGGCATCAACCGCTACGGATTTTTTGTTTTGCCGATGGACGAGGCGCTGGCGGAATGTGCGCTGGATATTTCCGGACGGCCTTTTTTGAAATTTTCCGCCGAGTTTGCCAAGGCCAAGGTCGGCGAATTTGACGCGGAGCTGGTCGAGGAATTTTGGCGGGCTTTTGCGGCGCAGGCCGGACTCACGGCGCATATTCATTTGGCGTCCGGCTCCAATCTGCACCACGCCGCCGAGGCGATTTTCAAAGGCATGGCGCGGGCTTTGCGCGCGGCGGTGAGCCTGGATCCGCGCACGCAGGGCGTGCCGTCCACCAAAGGAATTTTATAAAAAATGGCTGAAGAAAAAAAAGCGGAGCAAAAAGCGGACAAACCGCCCAAACAAAAACAGCGTAAAAATCCCCGGCCCGAGGACAATCCGCTCTGGCGGCAATTGATTTTGCTGGTTTTGGTCGGCCTGCTCATTATCTCTTTTGTGAAACCGCTGGTGGAAAAACAATCCGCCGCGGCGACAGCCAAACCGCGCGCGGTGACTTTTTCGGAATTGAACACGCTGATTGAGAGCGGACAAATTGGCAGGCTGACGATCAATCCGGTGGATTCTTCCGTCGAGGCGGAGTTAAAAGCCGACAAGCAAAAAGTCCAGACCTATATAGTAATGCACCCGGGTTTTATCCCGTTGCTGGAGAGCCAAGGCGTCGATGTCAAAGTATCTTCGCCCAATCAAAACTGGCTGGCGTCCTTTATCGGCACGGTCGTTTTGCCGCTGGCGCTTTTCGCGGGACTGTGGTTTTTTATTTTCCGGCAGGCGCAGGGCGTCAACAATCAGGCGATTTCTTTCGGCAAATCCAAAGCCAAAAGCTGGATCAAGGACGGCAAGACCACGACGACTTTTAAAAATATTGCCGGTGCGGACGAAGCGGTCGAGGAATTGCAAGAAATTGTCGATTTTTTAAAAAATCCCCAAAAATATCAGGAACTCGGCGCGAAAATCCCGCACGGCGTCCTGCTGATGGGGCCGCCCGGCTGTGGCAAAACTCTGCTGGCCAGAGCGGTGGCCGGCGAGGCCGGTGTGGCTTTTATGCACATCAGCGGCTCGGATTTTGTGGAAATGTTTGTCGGGGTGGGCGCCTCGCGCGTGCGCGATCTTTTCAATCAAGCCAAACGCGCGCAGCCTTCTATAGTATTTGTCGATGAGATCGACGCCGTAGGCCGGCACCGCGGCGCGGGACTGGGCGGCGGCCACGATGAACGCGAGCAGACGCTCAATCAGATACTGGTGGAGATGGACGGTTTTGACGACAAAGCTTCGGTCATAGTCATTGCCGCGACCAACCGTCCCGATGTGCTCGATCCCGCGTTACTGCGCCCGGGGCGTTTTGACCGGCAGGTGGTTTTAGACCGGCCGGACGTCAAAGGCCGCGAGGCCATACTCAAAATCCATGCGGAAAAAGTCAAGCTGGAAAAAGACGTTGATTTAAGCGTTTTGGCCAAGCGCACGCCCGGTTTTACCGGCGCGGATCTGGCCAATCTGGTCAACGAGTCCGCGCTGCTGGCCGCGCGGCGCAATAAAAAACAGGTCGGTCTGGAAGACCTCGAGGCGGCGGTCGACCGCGTGGTGGCCGGCCCGGAAAAAAAGAGCAAGGTCATGTCCAAAGAGGAAAAAGAAATTATCGCCTATCACGAGGTCGGCCATGCTCTGGTCGCCAAGATGACGCCGCGCGCCGATCCCGTGCACAAGATTTCCATACTGCCGCGCGGCCTGGCTCTAGGCTACACGCTGCAGCTGCCGCTGGAAGACCGCTACCTGGTTTCCCGCCAAAAAATGCTCGATGAAATCACGATACTTCTAGGAGGCCGCGCCGCCGAAGCCGTCAGATTCAAAGAGATCACCACCGGCGCGGCCAACGACCTCGAGCGCGCGACCAAGCTGGCGCATCAGCTCGTCTGTAAATACGGCATGTCCGCGCTGGGCAGCCGCACTTTTGGCCGCACGCAGGAAAATATCTTTTTAGGCCGCGATTTTGCCCAGCACGACCGCGACTTCAGCGAGAAAACGGCGGACAGCATCGACAAAGAAATGAACGCATTGCTGGCCGACGCCTACAAACGCGCGCAGGATATTCTGCAAAAAAATAAAGCCGTCATGGAAAAACTGGCGCAGGAGCTGATGAAAAAAGAAGTGCTCGAAGGCAAAGAGTTTGACGAAATCTTGCAG
>JAITIE010000088.1 GCA_031279615.1 Candidatus Margulisiibacteriota bacterium
TGCGCGCCGTGCAGTTCGGCGGTTTTGGAAAAACTGGCGCCGGAATATGAATTGACTGTTTTATTTTTCAATCCCAATATTCAGCCGGCGGAGGAATATCAAAAACGTCTGGCGCAATTTGCCAAATTGCAAAATAATTTTGCGTTTAAATTGCTGGCGCTGCCTTACGAGCCGCAGGAATGGCTGGACTTGACCAAAGATTGGGCGGCTGAACCGGAGGGCGGCGCGCGCTGCCAGATTTGTTTTAATTACCGCTTGTCCTACACCGCGGCGCAGGCCGATGGCTATGCCGGTTTTGCGACGACTTTGTCTATTTCGCCGCATAAAAATTTTGCGCAGATAACTTCAGCCGGTCAGGAGGCCGCGCGGCGGCGCGGCGGAAAATTTCTGAATTTTGATTTTCGCGGCTTGTATCCGCGTAGTTGCCAATTGTCCCGGGAGCTTGGCCTTTACCGCCAAAAATATTGCGGATGCATGTATGCGGCGAGCTAAGCAGGTCAAGCAAATAATTTTGGGACAGGCGGACATCGCCGCCTTGCTGCCGCCGCGTTCCAGCCGGACACATAAATATACAGCCGGGCAGGCGCTGGTGATTGCCGGATCGCGCGGTATGACCGGCGCGGCTTTGCTGGCGGCCAGAGCGGCCTTGCGCGGTGGCGCCGGTTTGGTGACTCTGGCTGTGCCCCGGGAGCTGGCCGATCTGGTCGACGCGCAGACTCCGGAAATAATGACCCTGCCTTTGCCCAGCTCACGCGGCGCGCTGACGGCCTCCGCTTTAAAGATTTTGCGGCCGTTGCTGGGCAATTATGACTGTATTTTGGCCGGACCGGGGTTGTCTCTGCGCCGCCAGACCAAAGCGTTTAGCAGAGATTTGTTTCAGTACATCAAAAATTACCGGCCGGGACTGCGCGTGGTGCTGGACGCCGACGCTTTAAAAATTTTGGCGGGCTTGCCGCGCGGTCGCGCCAGAATGCGTTTGATAGTCACGCCGCATGTCGGCGAGCTGGGCAGAATGTTGCGCTGGTCTTCCACCGCGGTGCGCAGACAGCCCCGGGCCGCGGCCAGACAGGCGGCGCTGAAATATAACGCGGTGGTCGTGCTGAAAGATGCAGACCGGACTTATATTGTGCGGGAAGAGAGCCGCTATTTTTTAAATATTAACGGCAATCCAGGCATGGCCACGGCTGGCAGCGGCGATGTGCTGGCCGGCCTGGTCGCCGGACTGTGGGTGTCCACGCGCGGCATGACAGCTCTGCGCGCGGCGGTTTGCGCGCCCTATGTGCACGGTCTGGCCGGCAATCTGGCGGCGCAGGCTTATTCGGTGGATGGCCTGATCGCCGGTGATATTCTGGCGCAGATCCCCGCGGCTTTGCGCCTGCTCAAGGGGGAATAATTGGCCGGCCTTGACTTATACGTATAGTATTATATACTATACGTACAGGAGGCCTTATGAACCGTAAATTAACTTTGAGTTTGGATGCGGCGGTAATCGATTTTGCGCATGAATACGCGCGGCAGAATCAACAGTCGGTATCCAAAGTGGTGGAAAATTATTTTGTGGAGCAAAGCCAGAAAACTCGGGAACAACAGGCCATCTTTCCCAAACTGCATAAACTACGCGGGATATTAAAAGGCGCAAATATACCTGACAGTAAAAAAGAGCGCCGTAAAATGTATCATGAGTCAAAGTATAGTTATTGATTTAAATGTTTTGCTGGATTTTCTGCTGGAGCGGAGCGGTTGTGCGCAGGCCGAAATGGTGCTGAATTATTGTTGTCTTAAAAAAATCAAAGGTTTTGTCTGCGCTCACGAAATTACTACGTTGGCTTATTTTTTGCAGAGAGAGCTAAAAAGCAGAATAAAAATCAGAGAAATTATTGCTAATCTTTTAGAAATGCTTGAAGTTATTGAAGTTAATACAGAAATTTTACGTAAAGCTTTGGTCTCGCCAATACCGGATTATGAAGATGCGGTAATTGAAGCCTCGGCCAAAACCAGGAAAGTTGATTATATTGTCACGCGCGATCTGAATGATTTTAAACACAGCGCGGTCAAAGCCTTGACTCCGGAAAAAATGCTGGCGGTTTTGCGGGATTGAGGACGCTGGTGATATGTTATAATTTTAATTAATATGAGATAAAAAACGAAAAGGATAGGCGAGATTTTAATTAAGGGGGTATTTGCAGACAATGCTGAAGCGTTATTCTTTGCCCGCGATGCAGGCCGTTTGGGAGCCGGAAAA
Source organism: Candidatus Margulisiibacteriota bacterium (assembly GCA_031279615.1). Lineage (GTDB taxonomy): Bacteria > Margulisbacteria > Termititenacia > Termititenacales > Termititenacaceae > Termititenax. The sequence goes on from JAITIE010000088.1 coordinate 2,243, forward strand.
TAAATTCCGCAAATGGCTGGACATTGAGCTGGCGGCCTGCGCGGCCAATCAAAAACTGGGTTTGATCCCGAAAAAAGACTGGCAGACCATCAAGGCCAGAGCGCGTTTTGATGTCCAGCGCATCAACGAGATTGAAGCAGAGACCAATCACGACGTCATTGCTTTTCTAACCAACGTCGCGGAAAATGTCGGCCCGGCTTCGCGCTTCATTCATCTGGGTTTGACTTCTTCGGACATCGGCGACACGGCGGCCTGTCTGTTGCTCAAGCAGTCGGCGGAGATTTTAGAAAAAGATCTGGACGATTTACTGGCGGTCTTAAAAAAACAGGCCTTAAAATACCAGGACACGATCATGATCGGCCGCACGCACGGCATTCACGCCGAGCCGACAACTTTTGGCCTGAAATTACTGCTCTGGCATGAGGAAATGCGGCGCAATAAACGGCGGCTGGCGCAGGCCAAGCAGAATATTTCCGTTGGCAAATTGTCCGGTGCGGTCGGCACTTACGCCAATATCGATCCGTTTGTGGAGAAATACGTTTGTCAAAAGCTTGGCCTGACGCCGTGCGCTGTGGCTACGCAGATCGTACAGCGCGACCGCCATGCGGAATTTATGACCACGCTGGCGGTGATCGGCGCGAGCTTAGAAAAAATCGCCGTGGAAATCCGCCTGTTGCAAAAAACCGACACCTCCGAAGCCGCCGAGCCTTTCGGCAAAGGGCAAAAAGGTTCATCCGCCATGCCGCACAAACGCAATCCGATTATCTGCGAGCGGCTTACCGGTCTGGCGCGGGTTTTGCGCGGTTATGCCCTGACGGCTCTGGAAAATGTGGCCTTGTGGCACGAGCGCGATATTTCCCACTCCGGCGCGGAACGGATTATTTTCGGCGACGGCTGCATCTTGCTGGACTATATGTTCTCGCTGGCGCGCAAAGTTTTGGCCGGCCTGGAGATTTATCCACAGCGCATGGCCAGGAATATGGACGCCTGCGGCGGAATAATTTTTTCCCAGCGTGTTTTGCTGGCTTTGGTCGGCAAAGGTCTGACGCGCGAGGAGGCCTATAAACTGGTGCAACGCAACGCTTTGCGGGCGCGGGATGAGGACGGCTCTTTTCGGGAAAATATCACGAGCGATCCAGAAGTTTTTAAATTTATTTCTAAAAAAGAATTGCTGGATTTATTTGATTATCAATATACGATCCGCAATGTGCGGAAAATCTTTAAGCGGGTGTGGAAATAAGTTATGTTTAGGTTTATTAAAAAATTTTTGGCGCGTGTGCAGCGCGTGACACAGTTGCGAGCCGTGCTGAACAAAGTGCCCGGCGATGCGCCGCCCAGGCCTTTTTATGAAATGGACTCCGGCGAGTTTTACGATTTTCTGCTGAGCGGCGGCTCGCAGGAGCAGTATTATGATTTCTTGCTGAATTTTTTGCTGACGGGGTATCTGGACGGCACGCTCGATGAGCGGAAATTCAGGTATTTTGTCGGGCTGGACAATCCATTGCAAATCAACCGCTACGTGGACAAACTCTTGCGCGAGGCCAAAATGCAAGGTTCGATTTACGCTGAGCTGTTGAAATACAGCAATGCCGATGACAAAAAAGAGGACTTGCTGACCATGCTGATGCCGGAGCACAAGCCGGCTGGTGAAAAACGGCGGCTCAACAGCGTCGCGGATTTGAAAGATTTGCTGAAAGATAACGCCGAGGAATTGCAGGCGCAAAAACGCGCGCTGGCTCTGGCGCGGATGCAGGAGGCCGAGCAAAAACGGCAGGAAGCGTTGCGCCAGGCGATCGTGCTCAATGCGCCGGAGACCGCCGAGCTGCTGGCCAAAGATACTTTTATGACCGAGCAGACGGAGATCACTCAGACAGCCGAACTTTTGAGCGTCGAGCTGGAAAAACAGCAAAAAGGCACGGTGCTGGGACAGTCCGCCGCGCCCGTTCAGGCGCATTCGGTGATCTCGGCGGACACTTCTAAAATGAGCCCGGGCGAGCTGGTGGCCTACAAGAAAAAAATCTTGAGCAAGATGCGCAGGGATATTAACGCCGGCAGTAAAACACGTATCTAAGGAGGAAAAATGAGCGAACGAAAAAAACGCAAGAACAGCGCGCCGGCTTACGGCGGAAGCGGCGGCACGGCGCCAGTTTCCGCGGCGGGCGGCATGTCGCCGGCGGAGCGCGTGGCTTATATTCAGGAAATCCAGCAGGCCTCGCCGGTCAAACAGCTCGCCGGGAATATGAAAGAGTTTGACCTGAAAGGTTTTGGTCTGATCGCTAGTATTTTCAGCCAGGGCTCGGCGATACTCAAAGGCATGAACGACGCTTACACGCAGATTCGCCAGTCGCGTCAGGGCGTGGCGATCAATCAGCATATCGAGGGATTGACCGACAATGTCCGCGGCCTGGAGCATTTGCGCCACGAGTTTACGCCGCAGTCCAATACTGACCTGCCGGATTTTCAAAGCCTGGAAAAACAAAGCAAAGGCGTTTACGTGGATTCCAGCTGGCTGCCTAAACGCCAGGGGAAAATTGAGTAAACGCCGGGGTAATGCGCTGGGTTAGGTATTTAGCGTCAAAACTCTTTTAAAAAGGCTTTCTTTATTATATAGTTGGGTTTCCGCGCGGATGGCGGAATTGGTATACGCGCAAGACTAAGGATCTTGTGGGGCAACCCTTGGAGGTTCGAGTCCTCTTCCGCGCACCAAGTTAATGGTGAAATGATTGTTATTTTAAATATGTGACTATAGCGAGAATTTGATGGACCCGCGCAGCGAGTCCTCTTCCGCGC
>JAITIE010000095.1 GCA_031279615.1 Candidatus Margulisiibacteriota bacterium
TTGTCTCAAAATATTCCACCAACTTTTTATATGTATCCTGCGCCGCGCGGCGGTCACATTCTTTTTGCCAGCTGTCCCTGTTTTCAACTGCCCAGCCTTTTTTCGAATTCACGATAAAATCTACAATCGGATCGGCAATCTCCGGGTCCTCGCCGCGGTCTATGGCGTACATGGCCAAAACCACAGCGCGGAACTGCTCGGCAGAAACATTTTTCATGCCAGCAACTTGGTCATAATGAATTAAAAAAGCTTGCTTGGTTTTCGACATTCAAATTTTCCTCAGCGTATGTCCAACAATATTGCTATTGCTGAACACCGCTAGGGTAATCTAGCGGCGATGTGTTGACTGCAACAATATCCTGTTGCAGAGTTATATCTGTTTTTTTTGGAATTCAACTTAAAGTGGTTCCCCGACAAGGACTCGAACCTCGATTAACAGAGCCAGAATCTGTTGTCCTGCCAATTAGACGATCGGGGAAGGTGTGAAAATCAAGCGCCCAGCTCAAAACGGGTAAAGCGCACTATCGACACGCCTTCTGGCAAAATAGCTTTCACTGTCTGATCCGGGTCGCGGATGTAACCCTGCTCCAGCAGGCAAACATCTTGATAAAATTTATTAATCTTGCCGTCGATTATTTTCTCAATAATATTGGCCGGTTTCTTGGCGTTTTTCTCGTCCTGCAGGATCTGTGTTTTGTAAATCTCGCGCTCGCCGGCCAAATGCTCGGCTGTCACATCGGCGCGCTGTAAATACTGCGGCGCGGGATTGGCCGCCGCGATATGCATAGCGATATTTTTGGCCAGCTCGCTGTCGGCCCGCGCGCCGGTCAGCTCGACCAGCACGCCGATGCGGCCGTTGTGCACATAGCTTTCCAGCACATTGCCAGCTGATGCGCTGTACAAAACAAAACGCCGCGCCACGATATTTTCGCCAATCACCGCAATGGCGTCAGTGATCAATTCATTGATTTTTTTCGACTCGTCGCCCAAAAAAGGCTGGTTTTCCAGTTCAGCAATATTTTTAGGCTGTTTGGCCAGCGCCTGGTCAAGCAGTTGATTGAGCAGAGCGCGAAATTTTGCGTTGCGCGCCACAAAATCCGTCTCGCTGTTCAGCTCCAGCAGTGCGGCCAGCGTGCGCTCCTCGTTGAATTTTACGTCGATCAGGCCTTCCGAAGCCGCGCGGTCGGAGCGTTTGGCGGCGGTGGACAGGCCTTTTTCCCGCAGCCACTTGACGGCCGCCTCAAAATCGCCGTCGGTTTCCTGCAAAGCTTTTTTGCAGTCCATCATGCCCGCAAAAGTTTTTTCCCGCAGTTCTTTTACTGTCGCGGCGGATATTTCAGTCATGTTTTCTCCTTTAGTCTTTCTCGATCGCTTCGGTTGCCAAAATCTCTTCTTCTTTTTCGATTGCGGCCACAGCTTCCAGCGCGTCGTCCGGCGACACATAGGCGCTGTCTTCGTAAACGCCGCCGTTTTTCTCAATAAAAATCTTGGTGCCTTCGTTGCAGGCGTTGGCGATAGTCTGCGCGATTAATTTAACCGCGCGGATCGCGTCATCATTGCCCGGGATCGGCACATCGACCAGCTGTGGATTGGAGTTGGTGTCAACGATCGCCACAACCTTGATGCCCAGCCGCCGCGCCTCGTGCACCGCGATATTTTCTTTCACCGTGTCCACCACAAAAATCGCTTCCGGCAGTTTGCTCATTTCCAAAATCCCGCCCAGATTAGTTTCCAGCTTGGCCATCTCTTTGGTCAATTTGGAAACCTCTTTGGCCGGCAGTTTGGCAAAAATGCCTTTTTCTTTCTGCTCGAGCAGTTTTTTGTATTTGCGCACGGACTTGCGGATCGTCGCCAGATTGGTCAACGCGCCGCCCAGCCAGCGGTTGGTGACATGCGGCATTTTGCAGCGCAGAGCTTCCTCGCGCACCGCATCCTGCGCCTGTTTCTTGGTGCCGACAAATAAAACCTTGCCGCCGTCGGACACCAAATCGCGGACAAAATTGTAGGCGGCCTCAAGCCGCTCCAGTGACTGCTTCAAATCGATCACGTGAATGTCGTTGCGCGCCGTGTAAATGAACGGCTTCATGCGCGGGTCCCAGCGCTTGGTTTGGTGGCCGAAATGCACCCCCGCCTCCAGTAAATGACGCATGCTTACATCAAAAGCCATTTGAACTCCTTCATTTTGCCGAAAAAAGAATTTTCCGGCGGTTTATTCTTCTCGTTCCGCTTTTAAACCTGTCTTTTAACCCCGAACGGGCAACCACAAGACAGCGGCGCAACGATGCTTATTCCTTTTTCTCAACGCCAAAGGGAATGCATTATAACACAGGCCAAAATTTTTGCAATAATTCAGCCGGAGCGCCGATAAATAAACAGCCATGTTGACTAAACTTGTGTCTGTTTTCAAACACCAAGCCGCCAAGCGTATTGTTATCAATGCCGATCTCTGGCTTGAATTCCAAAAACACGACGCCTATCTCAACGGCAATACCTACCGGATAATCTATCAGGGCAGCAAAGCCGGAAAAATAGCCTTGCGCTGGGGCGGCAAACATACTCTCACTATTCCGTTTATACAGCTGGAGGACAAATATCTGCGGCGCGGTTTTGGACAGGCCATACTGCGCTGTCTATTGGATGCGGCAGAGGGAATAATAATAGAATACACCGCTAATTTTGGTTTGCTGCGTCTGGCGCAAAAAATCGACCCGTGTGTCCAGTACCACGTAGTGGAAACTTTTACGGTCGTGTCAAACGGCAAACAACAGCAGCCGCGTGACCTGGAGTTGCCGCCGTATTTTTTTAGTCCGGCAGAACGCGACCCGCTGACCATGAGTAATATTTACAAGGTTACTTTTCACCAAGGGCTGCTGGATCAGACCATCTTTTTTGTGAAAAATCGGCACAATATTTTCCACAGCGACAATCGCAAGTTTACGCTGGAACAAACGCCGGGAAACGGACTGCAGCTGCGCCACAAACCCAACGGCGCGCCAATATCGCAAGCGCAAATTTATCTGGAAGGCTTGTTCTTAAACGCGCTGTTAAACGCTAAGACTATGTCCGGCGGGAAGTAATTTGTATTTTCCGGTCTAAGACACTCAAAATCAAAACGATTAAGGCCAAAATCACGGACAAAACTATTTTGAATTTGCTGACCGGCTGTGGCAGCGCGTAGCCTGCGGCAATTTTTTCAATCCGCACAGCGTGAATATCCGTCTCACCGCCATGCTCGGCACAGGCGCGGTTGAACTCGCCCCAAATCCTAACCGTGTCGCCGATTTGTTGATATTTTCCAACGGTTTGGATTTCCGCCGCCAACTCCCGCGGCGCAAAAATGCCGATCGCGTTCTCGCCATCGCTGACGTTGAACCAGACGTTTTCACCGCGCGCCATAATATCGCCGATAATCTCGCCCTGATACAGCGCCGGAATATTATCGTACTCCCGCGGCAAATCAAGCAGCTGGCCTGACGAATATTCCCGCGCGGCCGGCGCGGCCAGAGCATAAACCATCAGCAGTAAAACAAAAACTATATTTTTCACAAGCTACTTTCCTTTCAGGCAAGCCCAGCCATACGCCAGCAGTCCCAGCACGGCGGTAAATTCCAAACGGCCGCCCCAAATTTCCAGCAGGTAAATCAATTTCAGACCGATCGGCAGGTCGGGACCGATAATGCCGCAGGACAAGCCGGTGTTAGTCGCGGCGGAGATCGACTCAAACAAAGCCGGCATAAACGGATACCCATAACAAACTCCCGCCAGCGCGCCGAGCAAAAAGACCGCCAGATAGAGCAAAGTTACGAGCGCCGCGCCGCGCACAATCTTGTCGTCGAGAAAATAATCTTTGACATGATGGTAACGTTCAGCCACCACGGCGCTTTGCGGCAACAACAGGCGTTTGATATCTTGGCACAGCGCTTTAAAAAGAATACCGATGCGCAGAGCCTTGATGCCGCCGGCTGTCGAGCAGGCGCTGCCGCCGATCGCCATCGCTGTCATTAAGGCCAGCAGAGCAAGCTGCGGCCATTCGCGGAAAAACTGACCGGCATATATAGTCGTGAAACCCGCGGTCGAATGGCCGGCGCCCAGCAGAAAAACACCTTTGCGCAGTGTCGCCCCCAGGCCGGGGTACACGCGGAAATAGAACAGACCAGCGCAGACCAAAAAAACCGCCAGCAAAAAAGAACAAAACAAAACCACTGCCTCAATATTGCGGCGCAGTTCGCGGCGGTCGCCGGTGTAAAAAGCATAGTGCAGGCGGAAATTCAAAATGCCTAAGAACATAAAAAAAAGCAAAACTAATTCCAGCCGCCAGCTGTGATAATACAAAATACTTTGCGTATGCGGAGTAAATCCGCCGGTGCTGAAGCCGGACATAAACAGCCAAAGCCCCTGCCAAAAAGACTGCGCCCAGGACAGGCCGTCCCAGCGCAAAATCAAAGTCAGCGCGGTGGTCCCGACCGCCAGAAACACCAGACTGATCTGCAGAATAAGGCGCGCGGTGCTGATGATATTCGGCACAATCCGTTCGTCGCGCGCCTCGCCGGCATAGAGTTTAAATCCGCCCGCGCCGCGCAACATCAGAAAACTCAAGGCCATGACTACGATGCCCTGTCCACCGAGGAACATTAGCAGATGCCGCCACATGTTGTCCGCCGCGGAGATATGGTCGAGATCGCGCGCCAGACTAAAACCCGCCGTGGCCAGCGCGTTCATCGCTTCAAAAAAAGAATCCAGATAAGAGCCGTAATTACCGCCGAGAAAAAACGGCCAGGCGGCCACGGCGGCGGCGGCCAGCCAGAACAGCGCGGCAAGAGTCAAGCCGTGCAGCCAGCCAATCTCTTTCTTGGTAAAACACAGCAGCCGCAGGGCTAGACCCAGGCCCAGCGCGCCCAAACCGCTCACCAGATAATTGAGCAACGCCGGCCATTCGCGGAAAAGCAGCGCGGTCAGCAACGGCAAGGCCATCAGGCAGCCGACGCCGGTCAAAATCGTGCCCAGATAAAAGCCCACAACTTTGTGGTCGTCCAGACGAGGCCTGATCAGCATGGTTAAGCTTTGGTTCCCAGCAGGTCGAGCAACGCCTGCCGGCTGCCGTCTGAAGTCAGCGCGATCACATCGTCGCCGCGTTGCAAAACCGTGCTGCCGCGCGGCACGATAACTCCTTCGCCACGCAGGATGGAGATCAAAACCGTATCCGGGGGCAAAGCCAATTCCATAACCTTTTTCGAAACGACCGCTGAATACGGCGAAACCGCAACCTGCACGATTGCCATTTTGCCGCGCTTCAACGTAAACAAAGTGGACATCTCCAGCGAAGAAACTTCCTGCGTGATCAGGCTGGTGATGATCGCGCCGCTGTCCACTGGCACGTCAACACCCAGCGCGGCAAAAGTTTTGGCGTTGCGCGAATCGTTAACCCGCGCGACAGTGCGCTGCACATTGAAACGCTCTTTGGCCAGCTGGCAGATTACGATATTGTCCTCATCATCGCCGGTCAGCGCGGCCACTACCTCCGCCCGATCCAAACAAGCCTGCTCTAGAATATTCGGATCACAACTGTCACCGCAGACCACTAAAGTATCCGGAAAACTTTCGGCCATTTGCGCGCAGACTTCCGGCCGGCGGTCGAGCAAAACGATCGTGTGTTTTTCTTTGACCAGATTGGCGGCCAGCTGCCGGCCAACATTGCCCGCGCCGGCGATTACGATAAACATTATTTCTGCTCCTCTAAAATCTTGTCGCGGATCAGCGCCGCAAATAATGTTGTGCCGCTGACCACATCCAGCCCCATTTGTTTGTAAATATAAGCGCGGCGCGGATCGTACACCCGCGTCATCACTCGCGGCACTTTAAAAATTTTCTTGATCACCTGCGCGGCCACCACATTGGTATTGTCGCCGTTAGTCACCACGACCGCGGCGTCGGCTTTTTCCACACCGGCCTCGCGGAGCGTCTCCATATCAATGCCGTTGCCGACCAGCGTCGCGCCGTTGAAATCCGCGCCCAATCTCTGCAGGGAAACCACGTTTTTATCCAGCACCGTGACATTGCAGCCAGCCGCGCTCAAAATCTGCGCTGATTCTGCGCCCACCCGGCCACAGCCGACAATCAGGATATTCATAATCTCTAGCCGAAAATACCCGAATTGAGAAACTCGTGATTATTTTTAGTTTTCTTGAGCAGATTGACCAGCTCCTCGGTGGCGTTTTCGGAATCAATACTCTTGCGCAGCATAATCGTTTTCTTTAAGACATCCTCGGCCAGCAGCAGCTCTTCCTTGCGCGTGCCGGAGCTGACCACATCGATAGCCGGATACACGCGGCGGTTGGCCAGCTTGCGGTCGAGATGCAGTTCCATATTGCCCGTGCCTTTGAATTCCTCGTAGATCACGTCATCCATGCGGCTGCCCGTGTCGACCAGAGCCGTAGCGATAATCGTCAGCGAACCGCCGCCCTCGATATTGCGCGCCGCGCCGAAAAACCTTTTGGGTTTGTGCAGTGAAGCCGGATCCAGGCCGCCGGATAAAGTGCGTCCGGACGGCGCCACCACGATATTATGCGCGCGCGCCAGACGGGTGATGCTGTCCAGCAGGATCACCACATCACGGCCATGCTCGACCAAACGCTTGGCGGACTCCAGCAGCAATTCCGAAACTTTGACATGCTGTTCCGGCGGCTCGTCAAAAGTCGAAGCCACTACCTCGCCTTTGACAAAACGGCGCATATCGGTGACTTCTTCGGGACGCTCATCGACCAGCAGCACCTTGATCACCACTTCGGGGTGATTAAGCTCTATGCTTTTGGCGATGTCTTTGAGAATTGTCGTCTTGCCGGCTTTGGGCGGGGACACAATCATCGCGCGCTGGCCAAAGCCGATCGGCGCGACCATGTCGATCAAACGCGTCGTGATATTGTGCTGGCTGGACTCCAGACTCATTTTCTTGTCGGGGAAAATCGGCACCAAATTACTGAAAAAGGTGCGTTTGCGCGCGCCCTCTGGCGTCAGGTCATTTATTTTGTCCACCCGCGCCAGCGAAAAATATTTCTCGCCTTCTTTGGGCTTGCGCGCCAGACCGCGCACACGGTCGCCGGTCAGCAGCGAAAAACGGCGGATTTGCGCCGAAGACACATAAATATCCTCGCTGGACGGCAGATAATTATTGACGCGCAAAAAACCATAGCCGTCGGGCAGACGCTCCAGCACGCCTTCGCAGGCCACCGCGCCCTCGTCGCCGGTTTTGAGCTGCATAATTTTGTAAATCAAGTCGCTCTTTTCCAGAGTGGTCATTTCCTCGATTTTTAATTCTTTGGCAATCGCGTAAAGTTCGGAAATTTTCATGCGCTGTAACGCCGGAATGTCCAGAGAAGCGATCAGCTTTTCACTGCTCCTGTCACCGTTTCTCTCGGCCGGCCTCTCGTTGTTTTTTTCCGGTTTGGGAAGTTCTTCCTTTATTTCTTTTTCTGACACAGGGCTGTCCTGCTCTCTGGGTGTTCTGCCTGCCATAATTTCTCCTTCAAGTGAAATTTTTAAAAAGACCTAAAATTAGCTGAAATATAGTTGAAGTATAACACGGACTGGCAAAACACGCAACTAACGTGGTATAATCAGATTGTCCAAGGAGCTTTATGCTGATCGAAGAAACCGAATACATGGGCAAGCCAATGCTCAGCCTTAAAAACGACGAGAACGACCGTTTTCCTTTTTCTTTTGGCCTGGCCAAAGCCAAAAAAGTGCTGGGGGCAATTGAAGAAATTAAGAAATTTGTGGAAAAACATGACCGGCCAAAAGAAGCCTAAATCCAGTCTAATTTAAATTTTTCCTGCGCGTCTGGTAATTCAAAAGTAATCGTATCAATAATTGATATGATTGCCATTGCTAAGCACATCAAAATATGATACGATTATACCGCTAATCATATCAGGGAGAAAACCATGCGGCGGTACATTTGGCAAAACAAAAATTGGCAAAATTTCGCGCCGGCCGGTCAGGGACTAGCAGAGCTGACAGCCCGAGCGCGGTTTTTGCAGGGACAATTGCTGGGCAAAATATCCGCCCTGGATCTGCGTCTGCAGACCGAAGCGCAGGGCGAATTGCTACTGGCCGAAACTTTGCAAACTTCCAAAATCGAAGGCCTGGAATTAAATGTCGAGTCCGTGCGCTCGTCCGTGGCGGCCAGACTCGGTCTGCCGCAGGGATTTGGCCGGCCTATAGACCGCAGCGTTGATGGCTTGGTGGAAGTCCTGCTGGATGCTGTGCGGCGGCACGCGCGGCCGCTGACCCTGACCAGACTGAACGGCTGGCACGCGGCGCTTTTTCCCACGGGGTTTTCCGGTCTGCGCCGCATTTCCGCCGGCGCGCCGCGGCAGGGCGATATGCAGGTCGTGTCCGGTTATCTAGGGCATGAAAAAATTCATTATGAGGCGCCGCCGGCCAAACAAGCCAAAAAAGAGCTGGCCGTTTTTCTCAAATGGCTTAAGTCTGGCGCCGGAGCAAGCAACGGGTTGCTGCGCGCGGCTGACGCGCATCTCAAATTCATAACCATTCACCCTTACGACGACGGCAACGGACGGCTGGCGCGCGCCATCACCGATATGGCTATGGCGCAGGACGAAAAAACCGCTTTGCGCGCCTACAGCTTGTCCGCGCAAATCATGCGCGAGCGTCAGGTTTATTATCAAATACTGGAAGACACGCAGCGTGGCGCGCGGCGGCTGGACGACTGGCGCGAGTGGTTTCTCCAAATGTTTTGCCGCGCCCTGCAAAACTCGCAGGAAATAATCTCCGCCGCTTTTCGCAAAGCCGCTTTTTGGAATACGCTCAGAGACTGCGCGCTAAACGTCCGGCAACGCAAAGTCATTCAAAAAATATTAGACCTCGGGAAATTTGAGGGCGGTCTGACCACGCGCAAATACGCGGCCATGACCAAAACCAGCGCCGCCACCGCCGCCCGCGAAATTGCCGATCTTTACCGCCAGAAAATATTAAAACAATTTGGCCAGGGACGCAGTGTGCGCTACGAATTAAACCTGCCAGTATTGCCGTGATAGTTCGTCAGTCGCGCCACCTTTGCCCAGGATGGCCTCGACAGTCGTGTCTTTTTGCTGGATCGGCACAACTAGTCCTTTGATTTCCTGGCCGTTGACGATGATTTTTTTCACGCCTTTGCTGACTTTTTCAGGATTTTTGACCGTGATACGGTAGGTAACGCCACGGTAAACACGGGTCATTTTGAATTCCGGCCAGTCCGGCGGTATACAGGGGTTGATCTGCAGGCCGGCGTAAGTCGGGATCACGCCCAAAATATATTTCGTGCTGACCGTGTACATCCACGACGCCGTGCCGGACAGCCAGCTGTTGCGGCCAAGACCAAACTGCGGATGATCGTCGCCCAAAATATTCTGCGGGTAATTGTAAGGCGCGGCTTCAAAAATTTCGATAAGGTCATTTTTAGCGGCCGGGTTGACCTGACTGTAATACTCAAACGCTCGGTCGCCGCGCCCCATCAGCGTCTCGGCAAACATGATCCAGGGATTGGTGTGCAGGAAAATACCGCCGTTTTCTTTGGCGCCCGGCGGATAAGTGGTCACGCCGCCCTTGCGCCAGTCGAAACCGTTGTAAGACGGCCAGCTGATTTTTACACCATATTTGGTGTTGAGTTTTTGGCGCAGGCTTTCCAGCGCGATTTTGGCTTTTTCCGGCTCGGCAAAACCCGCCAGCAGCGGCCAGGACTGCGCGTTAGCAAAAAGCTTGCTGCCGTCATTCTGCTGTGAGCCGAGTGGCGCGCCGTCCGCCTCGAACCAGCGCACAAACCACTCGCCGTCCCAGGTTGACTTTTGAAAAGCTTGTTTCATTTCCGCGTAATATTTTTTGTATTTAGAGACGTAATCTTTTTTCGATAAAAACTCGCACAGCTCGATCATTTTGAGCAGGGCGCGTCCGTACAGGCAGCAGGTAAACACCGACTCCGCGTCGCCTTTGAGATTGACCGTGTCGTTCCAGTCGGCAAAACCCAGCAGCGGCAGGCCGTGCTGGCCGGTATGCGCGCGCGTAAACTCAATCGCGCGGTCCAGATGCTCAAACAGCGGGGCTTTTTCCCGCTGCTCGACCGGCTTGGTCTGGTCGTAAAAAGTAATTTCCTCGTCGAGAATTTGAGTGTTGCCGGTCTCTTTGATATACGCGGTCACCGGATAAATCGGCCAGAGATGGTCGTCCGAGTACCAGTCGTGGCCTTTTTCCTCGCGGCTGTCGCCGGCGTTGGCCTCCATCGTGGAAGCGTAAAACTGATGCATGGCCGAGCCGTTCGGTTTTTGCACGCTCAAAATCTTGCGCAACAACGCCAAGCCTTCCTCAGGCATGTGCGCCATGACGCCAATAATGTCCTGCGATGAATCACGGTAACCAATGCCGCGACCGCCGAAACCAAGCTGATTGTAAGACAAATCGCGCGACCAATTTTTGGTCACGTGGCATTGCCGCGGATTGTGCACGTTGACCATAGAATTAAATCCGGCGTCGGGTGTTTCGATCTGCAAGATAGCCAGATATTTAGTCCAAAAATCGGCCAGCGCCTGAAACGCCGCGTCGACGTTTTTCACGTCTTGATATTTTTTGATTACCGGCAGGGCTTTTTCGACGGACTCGTCCTGACCGAGCAGGACGACCAGCCGCTTGCTCTCGCCGTTTTGCAAAATTCCGAGATGGTGCAACAACGCGCCGATATTGTTGCCGCGGTTAGCCTCGTAATTGGACAACTCGGCATTTTGCAGAGCGAGTGGATTAGCCCAGGCGCCGTATTCATTGTCGCCCAGGAACTTTTTGCGATCGGTCTCAAAAGAAGAGATCGGATAATTGGAAGTCAGATAGTTGACCGCAGTGTCTCTTTTCATAAACGCATATTGCGTCACGATTTTGAAACCGTGCCGGTCATCGAGACGGGCGGTCATAGTCTGCGGCACCCAGTCCGCGTTGGTCAACTGTTTCAGCGCGTCAAAATGCGTGTATTCCACCACCGGCGCCGCGTCGATCTCCAGCGGCTGGCCGGACTTATTGGTGATGGTAATGTCGCGGATCTCCACCGCATCACCGTTGGGCACAAAAATCGTGACCTCGGCGCGGATGCCGTAAAATTCCGAAACGATTTTTTGATAACTCAAACCAACATGCGCCTCAAACAGGTCGTACTTATCCAATGTCGGCACAAAAAACGGCGAAAAAACTTTATATCCGTCTTTGGTTTTGAAACGCACGTACAATGTAGAGCCTTTAAATTCCGCGGCGGGCATTTGCGGAAGATATTTGGTGATGCGGTTGAGCGCCGGATCGCCTTTGCACAGCAACGCGCCGCCGGTATGGTCGACAAAACCGCCGAACTGCAGCGTGCCAATATAATTAATCCACTTGAGAGGAGTTTTGGGATCGGTAATCACGTATTCTTTATGCTCATCATCAAAATAGCCGTAACTAACCATAGTGCACCGCCCAAAAAATGATGCGGTACTCTAACATTTGGCCGCCGCAAAAAGCAAGCTGTTTCTTAACTCCCGTTTAAGCTAAACACAACAATTTTTTTCGCTGGATTCGCAGGCATATATTTAAAAAAAACGGGTATATGTTCGGTAACCATGGCAAACGGAGGGGCATGATGTCGGCCAGTTTATTGAAAAATATTTATACGACTAAAAAGGAAACCGAAAAACTGATCGTGGCTTTCGGCGTCAACCGTTTGTTCCACAAAAGGCTGAAAAAATC
>JAITIE010000100.1 GCA_031279615.1 Candidatus Margulisiibacteriota bacterium
TCTTCAGCGGCAGCCGGACCGTCAGCCGTGATAACATTACCGCTGACCACCACCGGTTTATTGACATACACGCCGCCGTTTTGGCGGATATTTTCTATCGCGTCAACATCAGGGAATACGGTTAATTGCCGGCCGCGCATCAAACCGGCCTGCGCGGGTATCACTCCGGAAATGCAAATCGCCGCGACAAGTTTGCCGGCCGCGTGAAACTCGCGGCAAAGACGCAAAACCGTTTCATTGTGCCAGTAAGTTCTCTGTCCGCCGACGATCATCAAGCCCTGATAATCCGCCGAATTGACTTTATCGAGCGTGATGTCCACACGGGCGGTTACCAGGTCTTTTTTACCCCGCAGTTTGCCGAGCAGGGTTGACGCCGTCACCACCTCAAACCCGGCTTCTTCCAAGACGCGTTTCGGCACGGCGTATTCCTCATCGCGGAAACCATTGGGCACGATCAAAAACAAAACCGCCATTTTATAATCCTTTGTTCACATCAATATTTGAACCGTCGATCTGCTTGCGGCCGGACGCCGGAATCACCGCCGACTGCGGATTATTGGTCGGCTTATCTTCTTCGTCAATCTCCGACAAAAATACGATGCTGCTGACATTAGGATAAAAAGTCCTTTCCCAATCCGGCCGCTGCGCGCCGACCGGCACCAGCCCGCCCAGGATAGAATGTGACCGGCACTGTTCTGTGTACACGCCGTTCTCCCACATCAATTCCTCGACTACATCGGATTCCGGGCACATTGATGTCGCCAGCGCCTGCCCGACCACGCAAATCCGCTGCTTGACCATGCCGCGCGGATACGGAAAATATTCTTTGGGGAATTTGGGCAGCGCGTAAGCCATGTAGGCTTTCCAGATCTGCGCGGGGATCCAGCCGCCGGTAACTTCCTGCATCACGGAATTGTCATCGTTGCCAACCCAGACAGCCGTCATCAGATTGGGCGCAAAACCCATAAACCAGGCGTCACGGTAATCACTGGTCGTGCCGGTCTTGCCGGCCAGATCGTACCCGGGTATATTTGCGCCCTGGCCGGTGCCGCGCTGCATCACGCCGCGCAGCATATAAACCAGCGCGTGCACATAGCGCGCTTCAAACACGCGGCGCGGCGCAATCTGATGCCGGTACAAAACATTACCGGCGCGGTCCTCGATGCGCAAAATCGATACCGGCTCGACCCGCACGCCGCCGTTGGCAAAAGTGCAAAAAGCCGCCGCGTGTTCCAGCACCGGTATTTCGCTCGCGCCAAGGGTCAGGGAAAGCACCGGCGCCAGCGGCACCCTAATGCCTAGATCACGGCAGGTGATAATAATGCTGCTTGGCTTGATCATATCGCTAATCTTGACCGCCACCACATTGAGCGACAGCTCCAGCGCGCGTTTCAAAGTGACTGCCCCCTTGAAATCTTTGGTGTAATTTTGTGGCGAGTACTGTCCCATAATAGTATTAAAAGTCACCGGCGAATCTTCGATTATTGACCCCGGCGAAAGCCCCATTTTCAGCGCGGTCAAATATGTGTAGGGCTTAAACGAGGAGCCGGGCTGGCGTTTGGCCTGCGCGATATGGTCAAATTCTCTCTCCAAGAAATCCCGCCCGCCGACCCAGGCTTTGACATAACCGGTCTTGGGATCGACCGACAGCAGCGCGGCCTGCGTGGCATTGAGCGAAGAGACCTCGCGGCCTTTGATCCAGTGCGGACGGCTGGCCTCCATCATGTAATACTCAACCGCATCTTCCGCCTTTTTTTGCAGGTCGACATCCAGCGTGGTATAAATCCGCAAACCGTCTTTATACACCACATCTTTGCCGTACATATCTTCCAGTTGCTTGACTACATAACTCGTAAAATACGGATGCTTATATTTCAAAGTCCGGCGCGGCGCCAGAAAAATCGGCGTTTCGCGTGCCTGATAAAATTCTTCTTCGGTGATCAGACCCAGCGTGAACAAACGGCGTAAAACAATATCGCGGCGCCAGCGCGTGCGTTGCGGGCGGTAAAACGGCGAGTACAATTCCGGACCGCGCAGCAAGCCGATCAGCGTCGCGGCTTCCGGCAGATTTAGCTCTGCCGCGGACTTGCCAAAATACAGGCCGGCCGCGGATTCGATGCCATAAGCGTTGTGCCCCCAGTACACTTGATTGAGATAAAATTCTAGAATTTCTTCTTTGGTGTATTTGCGCTCGATTTGTAAAGCCAGGATCATCTCGGCAATCTTTCTCAGCAGTTTTTTCTTTTTATTCAAATAAATACCGCGCGCCAGCTGCATGGTAATCGTGCTACCGCCCTGCATCTTTTCGCCGCGCAGCACATTTACAAAAACCGAGCGGAATAACCCGCTGAAATCCAAACCGTTGTGCCGGTAAAAATTGGTGTCCTCGGTGGCAATCACCGCGGCTTTGACAAAATCGGAAATTTGCGAGATCGGCACGACTTCGCGGTTTTCTTCTTCGTGCAGCTCGGCCAGTATCGTGCCATCCGCCGCGTAAACTTTGGTCGTTTCATTGGGCACGATCGTGCCCATCGTGTCCACGTCCGGCAGATTCATCGCGGTCATAATCACGACAAACAAAAAAATCAGCGCGCCCAGCGCCGCGGCAAGGCCGCAATACCGAAAAATTCTTTGCAGCCACAAATGAAATTTTTGTTTTTTGAGATGACTGCCGTAAGAGCTTAAATGCGCTGAACGCACCTGGTCTATCGGCCTCTTAAAAATGCCCACACTTTTCCCCTTGAAGCCAAATTTTCAATATATTGTTATAATAACATAGATGAACCCTTTTGAAACAATCCAAAACGGCGCTCTGGAGATAATTTCCGCAGCTAATCTCAAAAAAAAATTGGAGTCCGGCAAAAAACTAAAAATCAAATTTGGCGCCGATCCGTCCGCGCCCGACCTGCATCTCGGGCACACGGTGGTCCTGCAAAAACTGCGCCAGTTTCAGGATTTAGGGCACGCGGTGATTTTTCTAATCGGTGATTTTACGGCGGCCATTGGCGACCCGACCGGCAAATCCGAGACCCGCAAACCTCTGAGCCGCACGCAAATCGAGCAAAATTCTGCCACGTATCAAGAGCAAATTTTCAAAATTTTGGATAAACGCCAAACTAAAATTGTTTATAACTCGCAATGGATAAATAAACTCACGCCGGCGGATCTGGTGAAACTGCTGGCGCAAATCACTGTCGCGCAGACACTGGAGCGCGAGGATTTCAAAAAGCGCTACGCCGCCGGCCAGTCTATCGCGCTGCATGAATTTATGTACCCGCTCTTGCAAGGCTATGATTCCGTCGCCCTGCAGGCCGATGTCGAGCTGGGCGGCACAGACCAGAAATTTAACATGCTGGTTGGCCGCGACCTGCAGGCCAATGCCGGCCAGGAGCCGCAAAATATTATCATTATGCCGATACTCGAGGGACTCGACGGCGTGAACAAAATGTCTAAGTCGCTCGGCAATCATATCGGCATTACCGAACCGCCCAATGAGATGTTCGGCAAACTGATGTCGCTGCCTGATGAACTAATGCCGCGCTACTATCAACTGCTGACCGGCCTGCCTTTTGACCAAAACGAACATCCGCGCGCGGCCAAGGAAAAACTGGCCAGATATATTGTCACACGTTACCACAGCGCGGCGGCGGCGGCGGCGGCGGCTGAAAATTTCAAAAACGTTTTCGCCAACAACGGCGCACCCGATGATATTGCGGTCTGGCCGGCCAGAAATTTTCTTGGTCTGCCGCTGGCCAAACTATTGACGGCCGCCGGTTT
>JAITIE010000153.1 GCA_031279615.1 Candidatus Margulisiibacteriota bacterium
GCGTGTTTATTTACTAAACCGCTGAACCTAGAAAAATATCGGGGACTTCAACGTGAAATTCTCGCTCTGTGAGCTGAATTTACTGGAGTACATACGTTTTGCCGTAAGGCAAGATGACCAACCCACCTTGTGAATAATGGTTCGCAAGGTTTTCTAAAAACGCCGCCGTGGGTTTTTTAATTGACCACCGGATTGACCGCGCTGTCAGCGATTTTCTTCTGCGCCTTTTTCTGCTCCAGCGCCTGTAAAAAATCACCGTAAAAATTTTGTAGCGAGTCTTTGTTGAGGCGGTAATAAATATTGCGGCCGGTCTTGCGCGGCTCGATAATTCCCGCTTTGTACAGCACGTTGAGATGATGCGAGGCCGTGGACTGTTCCATAAAGAACTTATTTTCCACCTTGCTGGCATTGATTTCGCCGTTTTGTTCCAGGTCTTCAAGGATAGCCAGTCTTTCCTCACTGGCCAGCGCCCTTAAAAATTTCACGTAGCTCTGGCAATTCTCCATAACAATCTACCTGCCTTTCCCGATCGTTTGATATTTATTTATACCCACTTTTGGGAAAAATATACCTGCCACCCCTGTGGCAGGTACTTCCGCGCGCGCATTGTGAAACGCGCGCGGTCGTACCATAATAGTATGGATTTATTCGCCGCCAATGTGACAGATGCTCCTTCCAACGAAGCAGAGCAAATATCTTTGCCGCCGCGCGCCGTGGACTTTCACTTAACGTCGGCTACGCTTGTTAAGTTCGAGCCAAAACGCGCTTACGGCAAAATATTTGCTTATGCATTCATGCCCATTCATGCCTGTCCCTTTGTCCCGTCCCTTTGTCCCCATGCCTGTCCCTTTTGAAATAACCAGCCTAGTTAATTCTTAATTAACTTCTATTGACAGCAGGGACGGATAAACGTTAATCTAGGGGCAAGTTTATGGAGGTTTGTTATGGTCAATTCGTCGCTGGAAGATTTTGCCGATATATTCATTTCCACGGATAAACAAAAAGAACAGCAGGACAAAGCCGCGGCCGCCGCGCTGGACAAAGATAGCTTGAGCACGCTCGATTTGCTGCATTATTTCGGCTGTGCGGAAAACCCGTTTGGCGACTCGGAAAATCTGCGTTATTTCTATAAATCCAAAGAACACTGGGATATTTACCAGAAAATGAAAATGAGCGTCGAGCAGAATATCTCGCTGGCTATGGTTTGCGGGCAGTCCGGCAGCGGCAAAACGCTGATCACGCAGCTGTTGCTGATGAATCTTGACCAGAAAAAATACCAGACTATCGTGGTGCTGGTGTCGCCCGGCATGACCAAATCCGCGTTTTTGAAAGAGGTTTTGCTGGAGCTGGAGTTGGGACACAAATTAAAAAACGCCGCGCAGACTTACGACATGATCCGCATTTTGCAGGATTATGTAATCGGGCTGTATCAGCAGGGCAAACGGCTGGTCATCATGATCGACGAGGCGCATTTTCTCGAGGCGTCGTCACTGCATATCCTGCGCACGATTTCCAATATCGAGCTGCCGGAAATGAAATTGGTATCCATTCTGCTTTTTACCGAGGAGATTTTCCTGCGCCGTATCAAGCACGAGAGCTATAATTCCCTGCGCAACCGCATGTATGTGCAGGAAGAACTGTTGCCTTTTGAGCTGGCCGAGATGAAGGAATATATCCGTTTCCGCATCCGCATCGCCGGCGGCGATCCGAATAGTTTGTTTGAGCCGGATACTTATCCGATCATTCACATCGCGACTTCCGGCATTGCCCGCGAAGTTAATAACCTGTGCTTTAACGCCCTGACCGAAGCGTATCTAAATAAACAAAAAACGATTACAAATAAAATATTGCTGAATTGTTTATAAAATCAGAGAATTTTCTTTAAGTACTGTCCCGTATACGACCGCGGATTTTTAGCCACTTCTTCCGGCGTGCCTTCCGCGACCAGCTCGCCGCCGGCTTCACCACCGTCCGGCCCGAGGTCGATAATATGATCGGCGGATTTTATCACGTCGAGATTGTGCTCCACGACAATGATGGTGTTGCCGCTGTTGACCAGCCGGTTGAGCATTTCGATCAGTTTATGCACATCGGCAAAATGCAGTCCCGTGGTCGGTTCGTCCAGGATGTACAGCGTTTTGCCGGTGGAGCGTTTGGACAGCTCGGCGGCCAGCTTGATGCGCTGGGCTTCGCCGCCGGACAGCGTGGTGGCCGCCTGCCCGAGCTGTATGTAATTTAAGCCGACGTCCTGCAAAGTTTTCAATTTACGCTCGATTTGTGGAATGTTTTGAAATATCTCGCAGGCTTCATCGATAGTCATATTGAGCACGTCGTTGATATTGTGCCCCTTGTAGCGCACTTCCAGCGTTTCTTTGTTGTAGCGTTTGCCCTGACAGACTTCGCAGGGCACGTAAACATCCGGCAGGAAATGCATTTCAATTTTTTTGATGCCGTCGCCCTCGCAAGCTTCACAGCGTCCGCCGCGCACATTAAATGAAAAACGGCCGGCCTGATAACCGCGCTGTTTGGCTTCAGGAGTCAAGGCGAATAATTCGCGTATCGGCGTGAATACTCCGGTGTAAGTGGCGGGATTGGAGCGCGGCGTGCGGCCAATCGGATCCTGATCGATGACGATAATGTTGTCGATATTTTCCGCGCCTTTGATGCCGCTGTATTTAATCGGCGGCAGGGAACTGCCGTACAGTTTGTGTTTGAGCAACGGATACAAAGTGTCCGTGATCAGCGAAGATTTGCCGGAGCCGGACACGCCGGTAACGCAGATAAATTTGCCCAGCGGGAAATTGACGGTCAGTTTTTTTAGATTGTGTTCAGCGACGTTGGCCAGAGTGAGTTTTTGTTTATGGCCGGCGCGCCGCTGTTGCGGTATGGCAATTTTTTTCCGGCCAGATAAAAAAGCGCCGGTCAGAGATTTTGGATTTTTCAGCACTTCCGGCGGCGCGCCTTCCGCGACGATACGGCCGCCGAGCTTGCCAGCGCCCGGCCCCATATCGATCAGATGGTCGGCGGCCAGCATGGTTTCGTCATCGTGCTCCACGACGATGAGTGTATTGCCGAGATCGCGTAAATGTTTCAGACTGGTCAGCAGCTTGGCGTTGTCTTTTTGATGCAGACCGATCGACGGCTCGTCCAGCACGTACAATACGCCGACCAAACCGGAGCCGATCTGCGTGGCCAGCCTGATGCGCTGTGCTTCGCCGCCGGACAGCGTGGCGGCAGTCCGCTCCAGAGACAGATAGTCCAGACCTACATCGGCCAAAAATTTCAAGCGCGCGTGAATTTCTTTCAAAACCTGCCGCGCGATAGTTTCTTCGGTTTTGGTTAATTGCAGCTCGTCCAGCCAGCCGCGCAGGTTTTTGACGGACAACATCATTAATTCACTGATGTTTTTTTCGCGGATTTTCACAGATAAGGCGACGGGATTTAATTTTTTGCCGCCGCAGGCCGCGCAGGGCTTGACCGTCATATATTTTCCCAGGTCTTCTTTGCGCCAATCAGACTCCGTCTGACGGTAGAGCCGCTCCAGATTGCGCACCACGCCTTCAAAACGCCCCGACCAATCGTAATATTTGCTCTCGTCATGTTTGGCGTGCAGGTGAAAATCGATGCGGTCCTCCGTGCCATAAAGCAAAATCTGCTGGATATTTTTGGGCAGTTTTTTGAACGGCGTGTCCAGCGCAAATTTGTACTTGCGCGCCAGCGACTGCACCATTTGCCCCATAAAGCCGCGCATCTGCGAGGCCCACGGTAGCAGCGCGCCTTCGGTCAAAGTCAATTCGAGATTGACGATTTTTTCCGGCGCGAAAATGTAATTGGAGCCCAGACCCTTGCATTCGGGACACGCGCCGTAAGGATTGTTAAACGAAAAAGTGCGCGGCAAAATTTCCGGTATAGAAATGTCGCAGTCCGTGCAGGTGAATAATTCCGAGAACAGCTCCAGGGTTTCCGTTTTGTCTTCGGCGATAGTCAACACCTCGACCAAATGCTCACCGTCTTTGAGGCCAGTTTCGACGGATTCAAAAATGCGTTTGTAATTTTCAGAGCTGACGGCCAGCCGGTCAATGACCGCTTCGATAGTGTGTTTCTGATTTTTATTGAGGGGGATTTTTTCATCCAGCTGATAAATAATGCCATTGACGCGCACGCGCGTGTAGCCTTTTTTGCGCAAATCCTCAAAAAGTTTGGTGTACTCGCCTTTGCGGCCACGCACCAGCGGCGCCAGAATGCTGATTTTCGTGCCCGGCGGTTTGGCGGCGATGCGGTCAGCGATTTCCTGCGCGGACTGCTTGTGCACGGGCTTGCCGCATTGGGGGCAATGCGGAACGCCGATGTGCGCAAACAACAGGCGGAAATAATCGTAAATCTCCGTGATCGTGCCGACCGTGGAGCGCGGGTTTTTGGAGCGGCTTTTTTGGTCAATGGAAATCGCGGGCGACAGGCCGTCGATAAAATCCACATCGGGTTTTTCCATTTGGTCTAAAAACAAACGCGCGTAAGCCGACAAAGACTCCACGTAACGGCGCTGCCCTTCAGCGTAAATCGTATCAAAAGCCAGTGAGGATTTGCCCGAACCGGACACGCCGGTGATCACGGTCAGCGTGTTGCGCGGTATAGTCACTTCGATATTTTG
>JAITIE010000019.1 GCA_031279615.1 Candidatus Margulisiibacteriota bacterium
GCGCAAGAACCCATGATGACGCCAACAATCGAGATATTAGCGTAAATTTAAAATATGAATTTTAGAGCAAAATAAATTAAAAATAAATTGAGGAGGAAAAAATGAGACAGTTATATACAAGTTTTGCAGGCGTTCAACCGAGTAGTCATTCCGCAGGAAATTACGGCAACACCGCCACCGCTAAACTAAATTTTCCTAAAAACGATCCTGCGAGAGGAGCACAACAATTAGCTAATAAAAAACTAGACGGCGCCAATTATGCGCGAGTGCCTCTTGAAGCAAAAAATTCTCTTGAAAAGCTGGGATTTATATTCGTTTAAAAAAAATCATATTAAAAAATAATAAGGAGTTATTAATTATGGAAAACAATAAAAAATACGCGGTCATAGATATACAAAAATCCATGAAAAACATAAACACAATCCGAAAAAACATGGAAAAAGCTGGTATTCCAGTTAATCAGTTAGACACCTTGTTTGCACAGCTTCAAAACACCTAAAGCGGCGAGAGCTTACTTCGCCTCCAGCCAGTTTTTCCCGACTGCCGTGTTGACGAGGAGCGGGGTTTTGAGCTGATACACCGAGGTCATTATTTCTTTAATCAGCGTTTCGACTTCCGCCGCTTCGGACTCCGGCAGGTCAAAGACCAATTCATCATGCACCTGTAAAATCATTTTAGCCTTAAACTTTTTTTCTTTCAGCGCGCGCGCCGCGCGGAGCATGGCGATCTTGATCAAATCCGCCGAAGTGCCCTGGATCGGCATATTGATCGCGGCGCGCTCGGCCATAGCAACCACTTGTTTATTGCCAGCTTGCAATTCGGGGAAATGCCGGCGGCGTCCCAGCAGTGTCGTCACAAAACCCTGTTTGTGCGCCAGCGCAGTGGTGTCATCAATGTATTTTTTAATGCCCGGGTACATGGCAAAATAATGGTCGATAAACTGCCGCGCCTCGTTTTGCGGAATGCCGACATCGCGCGCCAGCCGCCGCGCCGACATGCCGTAGGCAATGCCAAAATTCACCGCTTTGGCCCGCGAACGCTGCTCTGGAGTCACTTTGTCCAGCGGCACGCCGAAAACCCTGGCCGCCGTGGACTGATGAATATCCAGCCCCTGTGCAAATGCCTCCTGCAGATTTTTCTCATCGGCATAATGCGCCAAAATACGCAGCTCGATCTGCGAATAATCTGCGGAGAGCAAAATCTGGCCTTCTCTCTCCGGAATAAAAGCCTGCCGGATTTTTTTGCCGGCCTCGGTGCGGATGGGAATATTTTGTAAATTTGGCTCCGAGCTGGACAGGCGGCCGGTCGCCGTAACGGTTTGATTAAAACTCGTGTGCAGTTTGCCGTCCCGCTGATCCACCAGCAGCGGCAGGGCGTCCACATAAGTGGATTTTAGTTTAGCTAACTGGCGGTACTCCAGCAGCAGCTGCGCGATGGCGTAATCATAGGCCAGTTCCTCCAGCACTGCCGCGTCTGTGGAATAGCCGGTTCTTGTTTTTTTGATAACCGGCATTTTGAGCTTTTCAAAAAAGATCTCGCCAAGCTGTTTTGGTGAATTGAGATTAAATTCCTGTCCGGCGGCGGCAAAAATCTTTTTTTCCACATCCTTAATCGACGCGTATAATTCTCTGGACATTTTCGCCAAAAAAGCCGTGTCGATCTTTACGCCCTGCTCCTGCATCTCGGTCAGGACGCCGGCCAACGGCAACTCGATCTCCTCGTACAATTTATATAAATCCTGTTCTTTGAGCAGACGCTCGTATTCCGGCAGTTCGTCAATATCATTTTGATTGATGTCCTCCGGCAGGATCGCGCGCTCGGGGTGCAAAAGATATTTCATCAAACGCGCGGTCAGGGCTTTTTGCGGGTCCAGTCGCGGCGCGGTTATTTCGCTGAACAAATCGGCCTGCTCCGGCGCGCCGCGGCCTTGCGCAGTGTGTTCCTTATCTTGTTCGGCCGGGCTGTTCCCGTCAAATTTTCCGGTTTGTCCGCCGTACCTTTTCACCAAAGAAGCCAGCTGCAGCTCCTCAAGCAACGGCACGGCTTTGGCCACCGCGATATTTTCAATTTTGCCCAGAGCCAAATCAAATTCTCCCGGCGCATTAGTATTAATCGTCGCCAGTCGATAGCTCAAATCCAAACTCTCTAAATTTGCGGCGACTTTTACTTTGACGGACTGTTTTTTAATGCTCTCTATATTTTTTTTGAGATTTTCAATATTGCCATATTCCTGCAGAAGCGCGACGGCAGTTTTCTCGCCAATGCCCGGCACGCCTGGAATATTGTCCGAGGAATCGCCCATCAAAGCTTTGAGGTCAATAATCTGCGCCGGCTGTAAACCGCCGTAACGCTCGCCGACAGCCGCCGCGTCTATTTCTTTCAGCGCGGCCGTGCTTTTCTGCGGCATCAGCAAATGGATCTGTTCATTGACCAGCTGCATGCAGTCTTTGTCACCGGTCAAAATCCGCACGGCGTAACCGGCGCGCGCCGCCTGCCCGGCCACCGTGCCCAGAATATCGTCGGCCTCAAAACCAGCCAGCTCAAAAATCGGAATATTAGCCTGCCGGACAATTTTCTTGAGCAGCGGGACTTGCGAGCGAAACTCGTCCGGCGCGGGCGGACGCTGGGCTTTGTACTCCTTGTACAGCTCATGCCGAAAAGTCGGCTGCGGCAGATCAAAAGCCACCGCGATAGCGTCCGGTTTTTTCTCCTCCAGCAGACTGAAAAGCGTTTTACAAAAACCGTAAATCGCGTTGGTAGTCTGGCCGCTGGTCGTCATCATCGAAACCGGCAGCGCAAAAAAAGAACGGTAAGCCAGCGCATGTCCGTCGATCAGGTAAAATTGGGGTCTGGGCATCAGATTATTTTAACACAACCGCCTCCCGCCTGTTGTATAGTTTTGGCCAATACTGGGTACTAATTTGCTGTGTATAAAAAACTAGCGCAGCTTCAAGAGAAAATTCGCGGACTGCCTCTCTGGGTTTGCGGACTAAACAGCCTGATCGACAGACATCGACAAGTCGAGCAGGAATTTCACGATTTACTGCGCACGCTCCTGCCCGGAGGAACTTCCCTAATTTACCAACCAGGCACATTAAAAAATCTCGGGCGGATTTGGACTAAAGCTTTAGTTGAAGAAGCCGGCCAGCTGCATAACATTGACGATATTATCCGCGGCGCCTTTACCGCTGATAATTTTAAAGATCTGAAACAAATTGACGAACTGCTGGAAGATTTTGCCAAAACTTATAATATCACTTATGAAAGGCGCGACAAATTTGCCAAAGAGCCGGAGAAGACTGGAGTATTTCGCTCGATCATGTATAAATTTGATTTCGGCAATCATATTCAGGCCGAAGTGCAATTAAACATTAAAGCTTTTGCCGACATTTACCCGGAATCGCATAACAATTATGAAACTATCCGCGAATTGGAGCGCAAGTCTGAGTTGTCGTCAGACGAAAAAAATCAATACGAAAACGCCGCCGCTAGAAATCAGGAATTGCACCGCGCCGCCTGGCAAAGCGTTCGTGCGGAATACGCGGCTATATACGGGAAATCTCCTGCAGCTGCTGGAACTCCGGATAACTAATCGCGTCAGATTTAGTGAAAGAGCCAATCGGAAAACCTCTGGGCGTCTGCGTATCAAAAGCCAAACAAACCGCGCCGCCGGTCGGAGTAGGAATCAAGGCCACGGGAATGTGTCCTTCATACACTCTAAATTCCGTGCCGTGCGGAAATACGTC
>JAITIE010000165.1 GCA_031279615.1 Candidatus Margulisiibacteriota bacterium
GCCGATGCGGAATTATTGCTGGAGTTTATTCATGCTCTGGCGGAATACGAGCATTTGACCGTAACCTCTAATGCCGAAACTCTGCGGCAGGATGTTTTTCTCGACAAGCGCGCCGAAGTGATCTTTGCGGAAATCGCGGGACAACCGGCGGGACTGGCTTTATTCTTTTTCACCTACTCGACATTTTCCGGACGCAAAGTTATTTATCTGGAAGACATTTTTGTCAAAGACGCTTTTCGCGGACAGGGCATTGGCAAGGAATTACTGCGTTACATCGCGCGTTTGGCTGTAGAGCAAAACTGCGACCGGCTGGATTGGGCGGCACTGTCGTGGAACAAGTCCGCGCACGATTTTTATAAAAAGCTCGGCGCCGTGCCTTTGCAGGGCTGGGATAGATACCTGCTGTACGGCGAGGCTTTGCGTAAACTGGCAGAATAATCATAATAAACAAGCGCGGCTGTCGCCTCGGCTGGCTCGGTGACCGCGTCTCAACAGGTCTAATTCCTGCATTTCGGGGGAGTGTTCCACGTGGAACACTATCATTGTGTATAAATTTTATACATCTCCCGTTAAACCACAGCTAAACACTACTCGTTTTGTATAATATTTCGTTAATTTTCGCTTGAAAGAATTGTTCAGCCGCATTGAGCATTGTTATTTTTTCCAAAACGCAGGCGCGCTGTCCGGCGCGAGAGGGTAAATTAAACCGTCTAAACAGCGCGCCTTGCATTTTCATTTTTACAGCTCTCGCTGTCTGGCCGTCGAGAGTGTAAATTAAACTGTGTGCCTGCTTTGTTTAGTCCGTTTTATTTTTTTAGCATCCAATTGCGGCGCCATTAGATTTAGCTTGTCTAGACCGAAAAAATCCTCGCCGCAATTGGATACGCTGCCTTGTGAGGGATATGGAATGCGTTGTTTACACAGTTTAATTTACACTCTCTAAAATATAGGCTTTTAATATTTTTTCAATACTCTGCTGGCAAAGGAAACAAGCAATCTCTAACGGAATAGGTTTAAATAAATCGCCCATTTTTCTGGCTGTATCATAATCAGTTTGGGCAAAACGGATCCATTCGCTAATGTCCAGATTGTTCATATAAAACCACCCCCTCATTTTTGATTAAATGAGCAAAGGAAGTGGCACGCTCGGCGTCTTTCTCAAAACGTGTTTGCTCAAAAGTTAACAAATCGAGTGGATGTTTCTGCACGCCGTATAATTTTTTGCGCAATTCGATGGCAATCTCCAGCGGACGCCGTTCAGATCTCACGGTCAAAGCACATAAATCAATATCGCTGTCCGGCGTTTCTTCTCCGCGCGCTAATGAACCAAAAAGAAACACTTTAGAGACTAACCCGCTGGCCGAAAATATTTTAATAATTGCGTCCAATTCGTCCTTTATCTGTTCCGGCATTTATTACGCTCCTTTTTCTTGCCAAAAATATTATACCACGCCAATCTCCAGCGCCCGCTCGATCACTTTGTCCATATCATAATATTTGTACTCCGCCAGACGCCCGCCGAAAATCACCCGTTTTTCCCGACGCGCCAACTCGGCGTACTTGTTGTAAAGCGCGGTGTTCTTGGCGTCGTTGATCGGATAAAAAGGCTCGGCTCCCTCCCGCCATTCCGCCGGATATTCTCTGCTGATGACAGTCTGCGGCTGCGCGCCAAATTCAAAATGTTTGTGTTCGATAATCCGCGTGTACGGCACGGCGGCGTCTGTGTAATTAATCAGCGCGCTGCCCTGATAGTTGTCACAGTCAAGGGTTTCCGTCTCCCAGCGCAGCGAGCGATATTCCAGTTTGCCAAATTCGTAATTGTAATAACGGTCTATCTCGCCGGTGTACACGATTTTGTCCGCTAGATTTTCCCAGCAGGGACGGTCGGCAAAAAAATCACAGCTGGTTTTAGTTTGCGCGCCGTCCAGCAGCGCGTTTATAAGTTTGTTGTAGCCGCCAACCGGAATGCCCTGATAGCGGTCATTGAAATAATTATTGTCAAAAGTAAAACGCACCGGCAAACGCTTGATAATAAAAGCCGGTAGTTCCGCGCATTTTCTACCCCATTGTTTTTCGGTGTAGCCTTTGATCAAAATCTCGTAAATATCCTGACCGACCAGCGCGACAGCCTGCTCCTCCAGATTTTGCGGCTCTTTAGCCGCGCGGAGTGTTTGCTCCGCAATTTTTTGCCGGGCTTCCCGCGGCGTGGTCACGCCCCACAGCGCGTAAAAAGTATGCATATTAAACGGCAGACTGTACAGTTTGCCGCGGTAATTGGCCAGCGGCATATTGATAAAATTATTAAACTCGACCAAAGCCGCGGCAAAATCCCAAACTTTTTTATTGCTCGTATGAAAAATATGCGGACCGTATTTATGGACATTGATGCCCGCAATATTGGCGCAAAAAATATTGCCACCCAACTGCGCGCGCCTATCTATGACCAGAACTCTTTTGCCGGCTTGTCTGGCTCGAAAAGCAAACACCGCGCCGAAAAGACCAGACCCGACGATCAGATAATCATATTTTTTAGCCGGCATAATCCCGCCTTTCTTTAACGGCTATTTAATTTACAGCACATTTTATTCATTTCAAATATCCCAAATCGAGATAGCCTTGACATCTTTACCGAGCGGCTGAATTTTATTTGTCAGGCAAATTAGCGCGCCGAAGCCGATTTTTTCTATTTTGGCAAAAGTTTGAAAAGCTTTCACATCGCTGCTTCTAGGCGTTGCGGTTTTTTTTATTTCTATAGGGAAAAACAAACCATCTTGTTCGATCAATAAATCGATCTCATTTTGATTACTGTCCCGAAAATAATAAAGCGTTGGGCGAGCGCCTTGATGATAGTAAGATTTCAATATTTCCGAGACCACAAATGTTTCAAAAAAAGCGCCAGCTGACGCGCCGGTTTCCAAAGCTCGTGGCGTATTCCAACCGGCCAGATGAGCGGCCAGCCCGGTGTCCAGAAAATACAGTTTTGGCGTTTTAGTGAAACGTTTGGTAATATTTCTAAAATAGGGCTGTAATAAATAAATTAAACCGGCTGTTTCCAGAATAGAAAGCCAGTTTTTAGCCGTATTGGGAACAATACCCACATCTCTAGCTATATCGGTTAAACGCAGTTCTTGTCCCGTACGGGCGGCAACAACTTTTAGGAATTTCACAAATGCCGCTTCGCTGCCTACATTCAGCAACTGACGCACATCACGTTCTATATAAGTCTGCACATAAGAATCATAAAAAGTGGCCAGTTCGTCCGGAGTTTTGAGCGCAACAGCCCGGGGAAAACTGCCTTGCCAGATAATCCGAAAAGTATGGGCTACATTCCTTCTTTTAAGTTTCGCCGGTGGATTTAAGGTTGGCAAATATTTTTTGCTTTGTAAACCTTTGCCCTCGCGCTCATAAATAGAGAAACCGAGCAAACGCACAATCGCCACCCGTCCGGCCAAACTTTCCGAAACGTTTTTCATCATACTGAATTGCTGTGAACCGGTCAGCCAGACCTGCCCGTATTTGTCCGTGTCATCCACCAGCATTTTTATATATTTAAATAATCTTGGCTCGTATTGCACCTCATCAATGAAGACAGGCGGACTATAAGTTTGTAAAAAACCTTCTGGATCTTCCGTGGCTTTTAACAAGGCTTCCGGATTGTCTAGAGAGACATAGTTGCGCCGCCGGGCGGTGTTTTGCAACAGAGTAGTTTTGCCTACCTGCCGCGGTCCGGTAACCAGCAGTACTTTAAAGTTTTTAGAACTGCGCAAAATTTTGGCCTGTAAGGTGCGTTTGTTGTACATGAATTGATTATAACCGTGAAAACCAAATATGTAAATTTGCAATGCTATTGCAAATTTACATATGCGCGCGCCGGGTCACCAGCAGCCAAAGCCCAGCCAACCTGATATAAGCGACGATGACCGTCGCCAGCACTAGACCGGCCAGACCCAGTTTCCAGCGGAACAAGAACAAATAATTGGCGGCGATATTCAGCAAGATATTCAAGATGGAAAGCCCGAATAAACCGCCAAAAATTTTTTTCACGATAAGCACGTTATTAAAAAAGCTGTTCAAATAAAAAGCCGGCAGAGCCAGCGCGTAATAGCGCACCGCCGTCGCCGTGTAGGTCAAGTCTGCGCCGCCAAAAAGTCCGTAGCCTAAAATCAGCCCGACCAAAATGTCCGGTATCAGGAATAAAATCAAAGCGTAAGGCGCGCTGATCGCTAGAGCAATAGCGATAAATTTATTTAAAGTCTGCCAGTTGGTTTTCTCGGAAATAGCGGTAAAAAACATGTTATTTAAATTGATTATCCCCTGCGGCAGCTGGCTGATCAAAGCGCCGTAGACCAGCGCGCTGATCGCTTTTTCCGGCAGATAAGAGGCAAAGGCTTTGTCTATCACCGCGTACAATGAAGCGGCGGCGCCCAGCGCGGCAAAAATTAAAAACTGTCCCAGCAAATTTTTGAATCGTTTATCCAGCCGAAAATCCAGCCGCAAGTGGCGGAAAACAAAACACAACTGCCAGAGCACGGCTAAAATCAGAGAAATCAGTAATGACCAGGGCAAAACCCAAATCGTTTTATAGAGCAAGAGTCCGGCTGTAATCAAGACAAATTGTGAAAAGGAATTCAGAAAATCAGCGGCGGTTTGAACAGTAAACAATCTCTGCGAGCGCAATACCGTGCCAAAGTAAGCGGACAGAAAATTTAAGATTATGAGCGGAAATAAAATCCATAAAATCGCCGAAAAAACTGGCCTGACTTCACGTAAAAATGACATAGAAACAATCGGCAGGATAATTATGGCAATAAAGGTTATGGCCGCGCAAATTAACAAATTAAACCCTAAAAGCTGAGCCGCAGACCTGGCAAAAGCCTGCTTATTTTTTTGTCCGGCTTTAGTCAGCCACGGAATGCCCACTGAATACATCGTGCCGGAGAAAATACTGAAGATGCCGATGACGCCGATCGCAAAAAAATAGGCGTCCGTCTGATAATTGAAGCCCAGCAGCGCGGCAATGGCAATATTTTTTAAATAACCGGCACAGCGCGCCACAAAATTTAAGACCGACGTGGTAAACAGGGCTTTTTTTATCGCTTCCGGTTTAGCAAGGTTATTCGTCATTCTGCAGTTTCCGGTAACACGCCGCGATATTCTCGACATAGCCGTCCGGCAAAAAACGCTCCGCGACAGTTTGATAAGCTTTTTCTTTGATCTGCGCTTTTTGTTCAGCGGTCCTGCCCCATACGTACAAAATCATTTTAGCGAGCTGTTCCGGCTGACCGGGCTCGATCAAAAATCCGTCGCGGTACTGTTCGATAATTTCCGGTATGCCGCCGACCGCGGCGGCCACCACCAATTTTTTGCGGGACATGGCTTCAATAACCACGCGGCCGAAAGGCTCTTGATGCGACGGCACAACGACCAGCGAGGCTTTGTCCAGATAGTGGCCGACATTGTTCACCGCGCCGGCAAAATTGACCGCCTCTAGCAAACCGCGCTTTTGCAAAAAATGGCGAATCTTCCAAAAGTACAGACGCTCCGACGGCAGAGCCTGCCCCAAAACCGTCAACGTCGCTTGAGGATTTTGCCGATAAACAATTTCAAAAGCGCGCGCCAGATCCCACAAGCCTTTGCGTTTTTCGATCGACCCGATATAAAGCAAATTATAGGGAGTTTCTACAGCCGGCGCGCCTTGCGGCAATTCCTCGACCGCATTATAAACCACATCCAGCCGTGTTGGCTCGCTGTCAAAATACTGCACCATGCTGTATGAGATCAGGATCAACCGCCGCGCCTTGCGCAGGAGCCTTTTAGCCAGCGCGGGAAAGCCGCTCAAATCCTCGCGCACATGCATTATCGTTTTAATGCCGAATCTTTGGGCGATATCCAGCGCGTACTCGGTCAAAAAAGTGTTGGCGTGAATGATCTCCGGACGAAAACGCGCCGTATAAATATGGAGTTTCAGCGCCTTGAAATATTTACGCAGGTTCAACACTTTTACGCGGGACCGGTCAATTTTTTGTTCGATAGGCCCGGACTGCGGCAAAACCAGCACCGGAAAATAACCTTTGGCGCGCAGACGATTGGCCAATATCGCCAGCGAGATTGGCGCGCCGGACAGGTCGGACTGATGCGACACCAGCATCACAACATTTGCTCCACTGCGCGGCTGGTACTTATCCGGCGGATATTTATCAAAACCCTCGCGCAGGCCTTTGAGAAACATGACCCAGCGCATTTTGGCGCGCCAAAACCGCCAGCTCTTTTCGTCTTTGGTTTGAGCCTGCCGAGCGCGGCAAAAACGCAAAAGCCAATCATCGTTCAGAGAAAAAACCGCGTTTAAAAAAACATTAAATAAATTCACGCCGACATACAAACCGGCCAAATAATGTTTGCGGGACAAGAGCACCGCCGAGCGGCCGGCCTGCCGGAATTTGTCCAAACGCTTTTCTAAAATCTCCGGCGTGTCCTCGCCGTCCGCCTTGAAAATATAACCCACTGCTTTGGGATTAACTTTGAATTTAAATCCTCTTTGCCGCGCCCGAAAACCAAGCTCTTGATCCTGAAAACCGTATTCTTTGAAGTCCGGGTCGAAACCGCCGGTCAATTCCATGACGTCACGCGAGACAGAAAGATTGTTTGTGATAAAATTGACAAATGGCGAATTTTCGCTGGATTTATTGATTTTTTTTGTGAAACGAGGCGGTTTTTTAGGAACATCCGCCGGATTTTTAACGTATTCCACCCTGCCGCGCACCACTCCGACGCCTTTTTTGGCCAAACGCTGATGGGTGTGGTGGTGTTCTTTTAAAAAATCTTTATCCAGAATAATGTGATCGTCGATAAACACGATTATTTCGCCCTGCGCCACGCTAAAGCCGTGATTGCGGGCCGCGGCGCGGCCAAGATTGGACTGGGAAATTAGTTTGAAAGCAAAAGGAAATTTTTGTTTGGCCAAAGAGCGTGTCCGATCCGCGCTGCCGTCATCGGAAACAATCACCTCAAAATCTGTAAAAGTTTGTTTTTGCAATGAAGCCAGCGTTTGGCGCAGGCAGTCCAGCCGATTGTAAGTCGGAATAATAACGGAAATTTTAACCAAGGATTTTCTCCAGCGCCGCGACAACATCATCAATATCCCGCGGTGTCAATTTAGCGGAAAGCGGCAGGCTCAAGATCCGGTCGGCCGCGTATTCAGCACAGGGAAAATCGCCGTCTCGGTAACCGAAAGTCTCGCGGTAATACGGATGCAAATGCAGCGTGGTGTAATGCACACCCGCGCCGATATTTTCTTTGCTCAAAGCGTTCAGCAATTCGTCGCGTGTCAGCGAAGTTTTATCCGTGTCCAGCAGCACGGTATAAAGATGCAAAGCGTGTTTGGTGTCCGGCGCGAAAGGCGCGGGCAAAATCAGCGGCAGATTTTTCAAACGCGCGTTGTATTCCTGCCAGATCTCCAGCCGCCGCTGATAAAATTTCTCCACTTTTTTAAGCTGCTGCACGCCCAGCGCGGCCTGCAGATCCATCATATTGTATTTGAAACCCGGAAAAAGCACTTGATAATGCTTAAACCCCTCGTCGGAAAAACGTTTCCAGGCGTCACGCGACATGCCGTGCAGTCCATACATTTTAATTTTGTCGGCGTATTCTTCATTGTCGGTAACAACCATGCCGCCCTCGCCGGTCACCACATTTTTAGTCACATAAAAAGAAAAACAGCCCAGGTCGCCGAAAGCGCCGGCGTGCCGGCCATGGTATTCCGTCTCGATAGCATGGGCGCAGTCCTCCACCACTTTTAATTTGTGTTTTTGGGCGACGGCCATTATTTGGTCCATGGCGCAGGGACGTCCGGCAAAATGCACCGGCAGCAAAGCCCTGGTGCGCGGCGTAATCGCGGCTTCGATTTTGTCCGCGTCAATATTGAGCGTGTCTTTATCGATATCCACAAAAACCGGCCGGCCTCCCGCGTGAATCACCGCGTTGGCCGTGGCGCAAAAAGTCAGCGGCGTGGTAATAACCTCATCGCCTGGCCGAATGCCCAGCGCCACCATGGCTAAATGCAGACCGGCCGTGCAGGAATTGAGCGCCATGGCATATTTGGCGCCCTGATAATTTTTAAAATCATCCTCAAATTGTTTGACCCTAGGCCCGGTGCCCAGCCAGCCGGAGCGCAGAACATCGGTCACCGCTTGAATATCATCCTCTTCGAGGCGCGGACTGCCAAAAATTAAAAATTT
>JAITIE010000026.1 GCA_031279615.1 Candidatus Margulisiibacteriota bacterium
CCGGGGTGGAAATAACTGTGCCAGAATTGCTGAAAAGAGTATGTTAAATTTCAGATATTCTTCTCACCGTGCTCCATTAAAAGCGCATTCAATAATTCCACAGAATAGTAACGCTTATTCTTTAATAATTTCCGAAATAAAGGCCGTAAATTACTAATCAACTTTTCTTTTTTGGCTTTGAGCAGAACCGCCAGTGTGCCGACGCAAGAAAAACCAAGCGTTTCAGCGATCAGACGCGCTTTTTTATCATCCAGCAGCAAATAATCTGCTTTCATTTCGCGGCATAAAACAATAGCTTCCGCTTCGCCTCTATCCATAAAAGAAATCGACGCCTCGGCGTTCTTAATATTTCTGACCCGTGTTTTATAACGTTTTATTTGAGGAATATTCAGACGCTCGGCATACGCGCTGATTTCCTGCCAAACCGCCGCTGGTAAATAAAGTTTAGGAAAAAATTTATCCAGAATATCCAGTTTATCTATAACAGCCAGAGAAATCAGCGGACTGGTGTCAGCAACAACAAGCACAAATTAATTTTCCCCGCGCTTAACTCTGGCCAATTTTTTTAAATCAGCGTTAATATCCGTGAAATTCAAAAAAGAAATTGGAAATTGGTTGACCGACAAATAAGTCTCAAATTCAGTCTTGCTCAGACCGGCAAATTTGGCGGCCTGACCAATAGTCATCGCGGACTGCTGGAAAAATTTTACCGCCAAATACTGCTTAATCTCCCGCTGCAAATCCGCGTCTGACTCCGGCAATGAATCAGCCAAATCATCCGGCATAGTGATCACAATCTGATGCGTTTCAGGAACGGCCATAAAAACTCCTACCCCTAATTATAACACAGTGCCTAATGGACGCTTATTGATACAAATACGGGTTCTCCCGCCACTTGGCGAATTTGACGGCGTGGTCGCTGATGCGCTCCAGATTGTTGACTATGTCGTTAAAAATCGCCGCGGCATTGAGCTGGCACTTTTTGGATTTTAAGCGTTCCAGGTGATTTTTGCGAAAATCGTCTTTTTCTTGATCGATGCGGCCTTCTACCTGAAAAGCATCATCAGCCAGACGCATATTGTTTTCAGCAAAAGCTTTCACGCTCAGCTCGCACTCCAGGTCCACGTCGCCGGCCATGATGCGGATCTCGTCGAGCGCCCGCGCAGAATATTTTACGGCGTTGGCTAGAGAATTATCCACCAGATAAACGATATTCAAGGCGTAGTCCGCGATTTTCTCCACATCGTTGACCAGATGCAGCAAACAGTTGTGATGCACCGCTTCTCTGTGCGACAGGCCGGAACTCTCCAGCGAGACCAAAAATTCAATGACCTCGGCCTGCAAATCATCAGTGACTTTTTCCAGAGCCTGCACTTTGGCGACATCATGTCCTGTTTTGTCAAAAAGTCCCTGCAGGGCCAGCGGCACCATACCGCGCGCGATGCCCATCATGTGCAGAATTTCTTTTTCGGCCTGACCCAGCGCGATAGACGGAATATTGGCAAAACGTTTGTCGATAAATTTCGGGTCGGAGCCGATGATCTCCTCATCCTTGCCGGGCACCAGCCAGCTGACCAGGCGCACCAGCACGTTGAGCAGCGGCAGGAAAATCAGCACGTTAATAATATTAAACAACGAATGCGCGTTGGCGATATGGCGCGAAATATTGACTCCGGCAAAAACTTCGCCGGGTGTGATGCGATCAATAAACCAGAGATATACCGGCACGCCGTCACAGCGCGCCAAAAATAACGCCATGAAAATCACCGTGCCCAGCACATTGAACATAGTGTGCGACCAGGCCAGGCGGCGGGCGTTGCGCGAGGCGCCGAGCGAGGCCAGCTGCGCCGTGATAGTCGTGCCGATATTCTCGCCAAAGACCAGCGGGACCGCGGTGGTAAAATCGATCGCGCCAACCACAGCCAGAGCCTGCGTGATGCCGATAGTCGCGCTGCTGCTCTGCAAAATAAAAGTCAGCAGGCAGCCACCCAGCACCGCCAGAAAAGGATTTTGGCCAAAGAAGATAAACAGCTCGTGGAAAAACGGCTCGGTTTTGAGAAAAGCAAAAGCGTTGGTCATAATATTGAGGCCGAAAAACAAAAGGCCAAAACCGAAAGTGGAAAAACCAACAAGCTGCCAGTTTTTGCGCGGGGCAAAAAGATGCAGCAGGCCGCCGACCGCGATAAAAAGCAGCGCGTATTTGGTGATATTGAAAGCGATAAGCTGCGCGGTAATCGTCGTGCCGATATTGGCGCCCAAGATGATGCTGATGCCTTTTTTCAAACTCAAAAGTCCGGCGTTCACAAAACCAACAGTCATAACCGTAACCGCGCTGCTGCTCTGCACAATGCCGGTAATGCCCGCGCCGACCGCCACGCCGATCAGCCGGTTTTTAGTCAGGGCGGCTAAAATTTCCTTGAGTTTTTTGCCGGCAATTTTTTGCAGGCCGCTGGACATTGACTGCATGCCGTAGAGAAATAAGGCAAATCCGCCAATTGTCTGACAGGCAATTTGAAAAGTGGAAGCCACGGGGCGTACTATAACATTGATTGAGGTTTGGGGCAAAAAAAGCTTTAGGTGTCAGGCCGCGCTGGATCGGCTATATAACTAGAACTGGCTCCGGTTCGGAAACCGGTTCCGGTTCGGGGACAGGCTCCGGGCCGGTAACGGGTTCGGGAGTCGGCGCGGGAGCTGGCGCCGGTTTGCCTTTTGTCAGCTCGCGCAGTGTTTCATCAGCCACATAATCAATCACCTGCGGCGTGCCAGGTTTAACCAGAGTGGACA
>JAITIE010000054.1 GCA_031279615.1 Candidatus Margulisiibacteriota bacterium
TCTTGAATTGCCTCGGTTTTCGATTGAGTGTTGTGCCGCTGGAAAAAGCTGTCTAGTACACTAAACCCGCGCCGGCAGATTTTGCGCCTGCAAATATTTTTTGATCTCCGCGATCGTTAATTCCTTGTAATGCAACAAAGAGGCCAGCAGCGCGGCGCTACAACAGCGCAGGGCTTCGGCGATATGCTCCAGCTTGCCCGCGCCGCCGGAAGCAATCACCGGAATATCCACAGCCCGCGCCGCCGCGTTCAGCAAAGCGCAGTCGTAGCCGTCTTTGGTGCCGTCACGGTCCATCGAGGTCAGCAGTATCTCGCCCGCGCCCAAACTGCGGCCTTTCTTGAGCCACTCCAGCGCGTCCAGACCGGTCGGCGTGCGGCCGCCGTGCGTGTACACTTCCCATTTGTCAGGCGCAGTCTGGCGGGCGTCGACAGCCAGCACGATGCACTGCGCGCCGAACATTTCCGAACCCTGCCGGATCAGGTCAGGATTCTGGACCGCCGCGGTATTCAGTGAAATTTTATCCGCGCCGGCTTTGAGCAGCGCGCGCATCGTGTCCGTGTCGCGGATGCCGCCGCCCACCGTGAAGGGAATAAAAACCTGCTCGGCCGCGCGCTCGACAATATGCAGCAGAATTTCCCGCGCGTCACTGGAAGCCGTAATGTCCAAAAAAACTAATTCGTCCGCGCCTTCTTGATCGTAAAATTTAGCCAGCTCGACTGGATCACCGGCGTCGCGCAAACCGACAAAATTTGTGCCTTTGACCACGCGGCCGCCAGTTACGTCCAGACAGGGAATCAGGCGTTTTTTTAAAGTCATAAAGCTATCTCTCCGTAGCCGCGGCAAAAAGCCGCGTAAGCCATGGGCTGCTTGCCTTCCGGCTGCACCGTCACGATTTCTAAACCGGCCGCAGTATAGCGCGTCTCCAAAATTTTTACCCGCTTGCCTTTGTGCAGCGTAAAACCACCAAGCGCGCGCACTTTGTTGTGAACTTGCCACGGCGTTTCGCCTTCGATAATCAGCGCGTCATCCTTGCTGATTTTCCGGCAGTACGTGGCCGCTCCGGCTTCCTGCGG
The DNA here is from genome assembly GCA_031279615.1 of Candidatus Margulisiibacteriota bacterium. Lineage (GTDB taxonomy): Bacteria > Margulisbacteria > Termititenacia > Termititenacales > Termititenacaceae > Termititenax. The sequence goes on from JAITIE010000054.1 coordinate 1,074, forward strand.
TCGGCGGATTTGCTGAATATCTTGCAGCAAAGTCTCGACCAGCAGCGCCGCGCCGCGTTCCGCGCAAAGCGCGCTCAACTGGCTAATCTGCATATTTTGCTCGACAGGAATTTCCTCCTGCAAAAGAATATCGCCAGCATCCATTTCCGAATTGATGAGCAGCGTGGTCACGCCGGTTTTTTCATCGCCGTTCCACAAAGCGGTCTGCAGCGGCGAAGGGCCGCGGTATTTGGGCAGCAGTGACGGATGCAGATTGACGCACTCCCAGTTGTCGGTCAGCTCGGCGGGCAGCAAGCGGCCGTAAGCCACCACGACAATCCTGGCAATGTCCAGCTTTTGTAACTCCGCGGCGGTCGGCAGACGATCCAAAACCGGCAGCCATAAATCCAGCGCCGCGTTTTTCACCGGCAGCATTTGTTTTTGCTGTCCGCGTCCGGCCGGTTTGTCCGGCTGAGTTACAACCAGCACAATTTGAAAACGGTCGTCCGCCGCAAGCTTTTGCAAAGCCGGCAGCGCAAAATCCGGCGAGCCAAAAAAAGCCAGACGGATCATACGATTTCCGTTTCCGTATCCGCGCTGTCCGGCGGCACAGGCTCGGCCTTGTCCAAAATAACTATGCCGTCGAGATGCTCGATCTCGTGCTGGAAGACCCGCGCCAGAAAATCAGCGGCCTTGATAGTAACGGTCTTACCGTCGAGATTGACACCGCGCACCGTAACTTTGGTGTAACGCTCGACCAGACCTTCGAAATTGCGGCAGGACAAACAACCCTCCGCGCGCTTGGTTTTTTGATTGTTGTGCGAGAGCAATTCCGGATTAAATAATACGCCCGGCTCATTGCGGTCGACGGAAATATCATAAACAAATAACCGGTAAAGTTTGCCGACCTGCGGCGCGGCCAGCCCCACACCGTTGCCCACGCTGTAAAGCGTTTCCAGCATATCCAGCGCGAGAGTTTTTAATCCTGGCGTCAACCTGGCAATTTTAACCGATTTCTCGCGCAACAATGGATCGGGATACTGAAGGATTTTCAAAATCATTTTAGAAAGCAAACCTCAAGCCAAACTTCGTTAACTCTTCCGTCAGCTGATCAGCGGCCTTTTCAATATCGCTGTTGAAAAGATCAAGTTTCTCCCAGCCCAGATAAAACGCGCTGCCTGGCAGCAAATACCAGTTTAATCGCGCGCCGTAATGATCGTACAAGTATTTGGTGTCCTCCAGCGCAATATCTTGATCCGGCAGTCCCGTGCCATAAATATAAACCAGCTCCAGCGTCAGTTCTTTTTGGTAAAGGCCAGTGGTTAATTTGACACCAGTTTCGGAAACCATATCGGCCTTGGGGATTCTATTTTCGCCGAAAATATCGTCAGACAAATACACGCAGGAAGCATAACCCAGCAAATTCACACCGGCCGTATCTTCACCCAGCTGGTTCGCGCCGAAAGCCGTGCCTTTGTAAGCATACATCACGTCCAGATCCAGATTGTCTTTCAACAAGCCGCCCAGCGCTAACAACGCGTCACAATAGTAGGCTTGTTTTTTGTCCAGAACGTCATAGCCATTTTTATAAACGTCCTGCAAGTAACGCAGAGTCAAAAACCGCCGCTCGGCAAAATCAAAATGCAGTCCGCTCAAAGCGCGCGTGGTAAAAGCCCGCACGGTTTCATTACTCAAAACAGCCTTGCCCTCGCCGCTGTAAGTGTCCACCT
>JAITIE010000102.1 GCA_031279615.1 Candidatus Margulisiibacteriota bacterium
ACTCCGCTCGGGGAGCGAGGATCATGTATTACCTGACAGAAACTTACTCGGTCGCCGAGCGGAGTCGAGGCGACCATTACGACAGTGCGTTTCATTCCGACATTCCGCCAATTTATGTAAATCAGCATAATTGAAATTGACGAGCGCCTGTTTCTTTTTATGGCTCCACCGTTGAATTGCTTTTTCTCTGAAAAACGCATCTGTCACTCTGGCATATTCCTCATAATACACAAGCTTTACCGGAGCGTGTCTACAAGTGTAATTAGCACCTTTGCCGTGCTGATGCTGATATAGCCTGCACTCCAGGTCATCTGTACTGCCAGTGTAATAACTTCCATCGGAACATTCTAAAACATACACATAAGCCATATTCAATAAAACATGCAACTTTTATGCCAGTTGGCATTTTTTTCGGTAGTCTGTGATAATCCTTGGATTTGGGGTAATTTAGCGATAATTTTTACAGCGCAAATTCCACATCGGCCAGACGGACAAATTCTGCGATGCTCAAAGTTTCGTTGAACTTTTGTACTACAATTTTTCTTTTTTTGTGAATAAAGGGTTTATAAACTCTAAAACTTTTTTAGCCTGCCGCAACGCTTCAGCAACATCCTGCTCGCTAACATCCAGTTTTTCCGGGTATCTTGGCTGAATACTATACTGGTTTAGGTCATTACACACTAAACTTATGCGGTCAATATTTGGCACATACGGCCGGCACAAAGCATACAGCTTTTTTAAATCATGAATTTTAGGCGGACGAATCTTACTTAAGCACAAGTACACCCTTTAGCCCTTTTTCTGCCGTTTGCTGACAATGAAAACAAATTATTTCTTTCGGCAAAGGTTTATGTTTTAGTAAAAACTCCGCGCTGCTCAAATCCATCTTTGCAAAACGCAACCATTCCAGCGCAGAACGAATTTCATCCATAAATCAGCTTCCCCTTTTCTAGCACTTCTTGCTCTAAAGTCGGGGCGGCAGCTCGATCTTGAAACTTGGCCTTTTTGTTGACCAAAATATCTGTCGGCCTAGATTCATAATTCCAAAGCGCGGCGCCTATCATCCGCAACGCATCCAACTGACGATACGGCGCGTCATCTCTCAGCACCACATAAAAATCCAAATCCGAGTCTCGACACGGCGTACCGTAAGCATAAGATCCAAATAAATATATCTGCTCTACCGGCAAAGTCTTCACAATAATATTTTTTATCGTGTCTATTTGTTCTTGAACTTGTCTTTCCATAAGCTAAATTATACCATAGGCGCAACCGGCAGATTGCTACGCAAACTCCACATCGGCCAGACGGACAAATTCCTCAATGCTCAATGTCTCGCCACGGCGGTTGAGATCAAGACCGGTCTCCTGCTCGAGTTTGGCCAGCATAGCCGCTGTGTAATGCGTGTATGGCGATTGTTTCAAAGTATTGCGCAGGGTTTTACGCCGTCCCCAAAAAGCGCCGCGCACGATATTGAAAAACCTCTTTTCGGAAAGCGGCCGGTACTTCAACTCCGGACGCACATCCAGCCGAATTACCGCGCTGTCCACCTGTGGCCGGGGGCGAAAACATTCCGGCGGCACAAGACAGATCAAGCGCGCGTCGGCATAATAACGCAGAAAAATTGTCAGCGAACCATAAGCGCTGTTGCGCGGCGCGGCGCAGATACGCTCCGCGACTTCTTTTTGCACCAGCAGAATTATCGCGGAGAGCCGCGCGCGATATTCCAGCAGTTTTTCCAGAATCGGCGTCGTGATATAGTACGGAATATTGGCGATAACTTTGAGCCGTCCGCGCGCGCCGCTAAAAATATTCTCCGCTTCCCGCAAAAAATCTCCGCAAATCACGCGGACATTGGGATAAATCGCCGCGCGCGGCGCGTATTCCGCATACAGCTCGCGGTCAATCTCGACCGAGATCACCTGTCCGGCGCGTTCTGCCAGCGCCGCGGTCAAGATGCCCGTGCCCAGGCCGATTTCCAGAACAGTATCTGCGCGGGAAATTTCCGAAGCGGAAATTATTTTCCGCAAAACATCTTCAGCGACCAAAAAATTCTGGCCGAAACGTTTTTTGGCGCGGGGTAGTTTAGCGGCCACGATTTCGGACCACGGAATTATCCCTTGACACGCGATATCTTTCTTTTTTCTGTCTCTGGCTGGCTGTGCCAGCTAGAGACGTTCTCTTACTATTCGTCAAGGGATAATTCCGTTTGACCATAATTCTGGCCAGTTTGACCGCGCTGGCCAGCGACCCCGCATCGGCCACGCCCTGGCCGGCAATATTGTAAGCCGTGCCGTGAGCGACCGAAGCGCGGATAATCGGCAAACCGACGGTGATATTGACCGCGCGGTCTAGAGCCAGCATTTTGAGCGGTATCAAACCCTGATCGTGATACTGCGCGATCACTAAATCATAGCCGCGCCGCTGAACAAAAAGCGTGTCGGCAGGCAGCGGACCTTGAATGTTTATCCGGCGCGCTTGAAATTCCTTGACCACCGGCGTGATAATTTTCTGCTCCTCGTGGCCGAAAAGTCCATTTTCACCGGCATGAGGATTTAACCCGCAGACCGCAACACGCGGCCGCGGCACACCGAGCAGACGCATCGCTTCAACGCCAAGCTCTATAGTGTCCCGCAGTTTTTGTTTGGTCAGCAGTTTCGGCGCCTGTCTGATACTTTTATGTATCGTCGTCAGCATTACGCACAACGCCGGAGAATAAAAAAACATGCCGTACTTTTTAGTTTTAGTCAGCTTGGCCAAAATTTCCGTCTGGCCGTCATAGCGATAACCCGCCAAATGCAGAGCCTCTTTATTCAAAGGCGCGGTCACGACAGCGTCGATGCGGCCAGCCAGAGCGTCGCGCGCCGCCGTTTCCAGATATTTATACGCCGCGCGGCCATTCTCCGCGGTAACCCGTCCGCGTCCGTATTCGCTTAATTCACCAAAGGGGTCGATGACCGGATTTTTTAGGCCGCGCAAAGCGGCCGGACAGCCATAAACCACGCAATCCCGATAACGGCCGGATTTGAGCAGCTTGACAATAATCTCCGCGCCGATGCCGTTGGGGTCGCCCATAGTGATGCCAATACGCATAGTGGCGGGATTATAACATTTTGGAATCATCCTTTCATAATTTATGGAAGTATAAAACCATAAATTGAGGGTATATATTTAATATGCAACGCCAAAATTATTTCACGCTGGTTTGGCTCGGTGAAAACCGTCGTAATTTTAACCTGTCTTACGCTTTTACGGCGCTGGGCTTAGGCTTGCTGGCTGTCCTGCTCGGCCTGTCACTTTTGGTCTGGCGTGGACTGGATGTTTCAGCGCTGACCGCTTACCAAAAAGTTCATTCGGACAATCAGCTGCTGCACACCAAGGCTTATTTACTTTACCAAAAAAATCGCGCGCTGGCCAAAAACAACGCAGCATTGACACAGGAAATTAAATTGCTCGAGGCGCTAATCAGCGCGGAAGATGCTGACGTTTTTTACCTGAATCCCGATTATAAAAACGTGATTCTGGAAGAAACCACGCTCGGCTGGCGTGTGCTTCAGTACAAACTAAAAATCGGCGAGCGCACGCTGTATGAATACACAGCCGACCGTTTGCGGCCCAAAGAACATCTGGCTTTAAAAGAAAAACTGGGATTGGTGCAGAGAAATATTGAAAAACTGGTGCAGAGCAAGCAATTTACGCCAAATATCAAAATCACCGAGCTAGCCGATAAAGAATATGTCGGGCTGGCTGGCGATCTAGTCGTGTTGTCCGTGTCTAAAAAAGAAGCTTTTAACGCGCAGACTGACGGCCGCGCCATCGCCGAACGTTACAAAAAAGCTCTGCTCAAAGAATTAAAAATCGCCAAAGAAAATAAACTCCTGCAGGAAACGCCTCTGCTGGGCGGCGTTAAAACTGTCCGGCAAAACAGCGGCCTGGAAAATATTTTGCAACAGCTGGATTTTTGCCAGAAATTCAACCAAAATATTTTAGCCCAGAATAATACGCTGATCGCCGGCACTTACAGCAAGGCTATGGATTTTAAAGGCAATTACGCGCGCACACCGTCGATTTATCCTCTGCGCAATATTGAGATTTCTTCGCCTTACGGCTACCGCGTTCATCCTGTCACCAACGCGACGTCAATCCATTACGGCCTGGATATGGTGGCCATGCCGGGGACAAAAGTGCTGGCCACCGCCGACGGACGCGTAACTTACACTGGCTGGATTGGCGGCTACGGCATTGTGGTGCAAATCTATCACGGCCTGGGCATCAGCACCTTGTACGGACACTGCGATTCTGCGCTGGTCAAAAAAGGACAATACGTGCGTAAAGGCCAGCCAGTCGCTTTGAGCGGCAATTCGGGATTGAGCAACGGGCCGCATCTGCATTACGAAATCCGTCGCTGGAATGTGGCGATCGACCCGACGCCGTACCTCAAGCGGGATATTTTTACCGCGAGCAAGGAATGGTAAGGCAAAATTTACGGGTAAGTTTGTCTATCACTGCACAATCAGTTATAATTGCACCCGTTGTTTCGGACAGGTGCTGGAGTGGCTAATCAGGACAGACTGTAAATCTGTTGGCGCAAGCCTACGA
>JAITIE010000122.1 GCA_031279615.1 Candidatus Margulisiibacteriota bacterium
GCTTTTTGCGGCTGGTCGGTGCATAGTAAAAGATTGTCCTCCTCAAACAAGCCCGCTGTTTTTAGCATTTTCCATTGCGCGGCATTGTCCCGCTGATGCAAATCTTCGGAAACGATACAGACGCGCTTGCCCGACCGCAGTAAATCTTTAACTGCCTCCGGCGTATACCACAGCGAGTCAAAAGCATCCAGCCAGACGCCTGGGCATTTAGCCAGCAGCGGCGCCGCGGGATTTAAGTCGGACAGGCCGGTGAATACCGGCAAGCCTTTTTTAACCTGATACGCCAGGTCAGGAATGGACATATCAAAAGTAAAATAGTTGGTCTGCCGGTAATGCCGCAGCACGGCCAGCAGCTGATCTGCCAGTCCGTCCGCTTTGATGTTAATGGCCAGCGGCAAATTGCGTCTGTCCATAATTTGCAAAACTTCCGCGAAAGTAAGCTCGCCGCCCCGGGGCATATCGTGAGAGATGACTATTTGCCCGGCCAGATCGCGCACATCTGTCTCTGTGCCGAAGCCCAGCGTGAAACTCCGCTCAAAGGCAGTCCGCGTGTTCTTTTCCGCCGGAGTTTGCCAGCAGCCACGATGCGCAAGGATCAGCATTTGAGGATTTTCCGCGACAGGGGATGTTCAAGAAAAAATTCTAAATCTTGAGGCGTGCCTAGACCGTACATTCCGGCGTATTCCCGGCCGATCGAAAAAACGCCGATCTTTTGGCCTTCCTTGATAAGGTAATTGTAGCAAGGGCAGGTATAAAACTCGTTGTTCACACGGACATTCTCCCGGATCATCTGTTCCGCGGCGCGCACCAGGTCCCGCCCCCGGCGAAAATTATAAATGCCAACTGTCGCGTCGTCAGAAATAACTTTCTTTTCCGCCGTTTCCACGACATAGCCGCTGGCGTCGGTCCGCGCATAGCTCCATTTGGGATCGTCGGCTTTCATCGTCATGATCAGGCCGTCCAACCGGCGGGACTCCATATCCTGCAAATAAGCGTTAATGTCAAAATCAATATACTGGTCGGAGTTGGCGGTCAGCAGCGGCTCATCATTGTCTATGAACTGTCTGGCTTTCAGCACGGTGCAGACCTGGCCTTCCGTGACGCCGTCAATGCCGATGATTTCCGCGTTGGGCGCGCTGGCTCTTAATTTGGCGGTCAGGCCGTAAGCTTGGATGTGCTGATTTTGACAGATAAATATAAAACGGTGGGGCAGCGCTGGAGTAAGATTGTCAATGACTACTTTGATCATTGGAATACCGTGCACCGGGATCAAAGGCTTGGGTTCCGCGTAACCCGCTGTGGCAAAACGCGAGCCGCGCCCGGCCAGGGGAATGACGATGTTCAGCATTTAATTTGGCTCCTTTTTAGATTTAGTCAGCGTTTTCCAGTATCCACCCTTGTCTCCGCCGATCCGCACGAGCCGGCCGGATTTTTTTAGCTCTTGCAGCGCGTAAGCTATCGTTCTAACGCTCAAGTTTAACTTTGCCGCAATTTCTCGGGTAGTGACGCTGTTACTGCGCTGAATAATGGCAATGATTTTCTGTGCAGTTTTCTGTGCAATTTTCTGTGCAGTTTTCTGAATGGGTTTTATCTGCCGGGCAGCGTGTTGGCGCGGAAAAACAGAGACAAATAATCCGGCGATTTCCTTGAAACGGGCTGCCGGTTCCCTGGCCAAAATTAACGATATGCCGCGCCCCCATTTTTCCACATAGCGGATGCGGAAAAACATCTCTGCCAGCAGCTCATTGCGTCTTCTGGAAACACTTTCTTTTTTGATCTGGGCAATAGTCAGTCCCCCGTACAAGCCGCCGGGGCTTCTGATCTCCACGCGATCTTTGAACACCGCTATGCTGACCGCGTCATATTCGCGGTAGTCTCTATGGCAAAAAGCATTGATAATCGCTTCACGAAAAGCCTCCGGGGTTATTTCCGGCACATCCTCTCGGTACAAGCCCTGAACCCGCATGCCTAAATGAATATTTTTTAATATATAATCCTGGGCTTGCGCGATCAGATAAAATATATCGCCGCTGTATTCCTGGCGGTCAACAATCACCGCGCTGTCCTTGCCGCCAAACATGGCGCAGCGCAGTCTGGCATTAGGAAAAAATTTGACTGGTTCTTTGCCAAACAATAACACGGCGGTGTTTAATAAATGTTTTTCCGCCAGCAGACCAAGTTTTTCCAGTGAGTTTTCCGGAGATTTGTAGCTTAGTCCGGCCAGAGCGACAAATCTCTTGAGCTTAGCAACGCTCAGGTCGGATAGTTTTGCTTTTTTCTGTGGCTCTGCGTCCCAGGACAAATTTTTGCGGTGTTTTTCCAGAATAATATTTTCTAGTTCTTTGGCAGACAACCGGCGGTCTTCGTCGCTCACCCGGATGTAGGCGCGGCCGTAAGCAAAATAAGGCGTAGTCTGTCCGCTGAATTCCAGTTTGACGCACTGCCGTCCGGCCAAAGCAATTTTGCTGATCACCGGATACACTTTGGGCTCCAGATGCTCGGCGATAGAGCGGGAAATATCCCGAAGGGTTTTTTCTGAAACAGCTTGTCCGATAACGCTCCCGTTATTTTTTACGCCGAAATATAATACGCCGCGCTGCTGTTTGTTGAGCATCGCGCAGATAGAGATCACCGCTTCTTTCAACTCGGATGTGGAAACTTTGAGCTCGAGATTTTCTGATTCCTGCAACAGCATCGATTAGGTCATTATAACACGGATCGAAGAAAGGTTTGAAATGTTTTTACATCTCTCCGCCCCAAAGATACGCGCTAAACCTTTTGGATTTTTCTCGTCCCACCAAATAATAATTAGCCAGTCCTAAACGTTTGGCGCGGATTTGAAGGGTGGTCAGATCGGCGCTGGTGGGCGTTTCTTTGGCTTCGATGGCCACGGAACGAAGTTTTTTCGCGCCCGGCGGAGTACGCAGAATAAAATCAATCTCGCCGTCCTTGTTTTCATAATAACTCAGGCGGACCGGCAAATTGGCCAATTGGCAGGCAATAGAATTTTCAAATTTTTGCCCACTGGACAGATCGGCATTGAGGTGCGCGATGCCATTGTCAACGAAGTATAATTTTCTGGCTTTTCTCTGGCGGACTTCCGGCGAGCCGGATTCCACAGGAATTGTGCGGAGCAGGTAGGTTTGTTCTAAAAACGCCAGATAATTCTCGATCGTGGCGCGCGCCAAGCCGCTGACGGTGGAAAGCTCGTTGATATTGATCCTGTTACCGATGCGCACAGCCAGCAGTTCGATCAGCCTGCGCAAATCTTTGCTGGAGCGAAAATCCGCCAGAGTTTGGACATCGATGTTGATGTAGGCGCTGTAGATCTCGGAGAGTTCCCGTAATTTTTCCTCATTACTGGTCGCTAAAGTCACCGAAGGGTAGCCGCCAAAATTTATATAATCCTGGTAATGCTTTTGTAAAGCCAAAAAAGCCGGCTCGTTAAATTTGTGCGGAACAGTGTAAACATCCCTGGCGGGCAGGGTGTATTTTTCTCCGGCAAAAATAAGATATTCCGCGAAAGTCAGCGGCAAAAGCTCGTATAAAAATTTTCGTCCGGACAAGGATTCCGTAAAATGATTTTTTAGATAATAAGAGCTGGAACCGGATAAAATAAATTTAAGATCGTAATGGTCGTAAAGATATTTTATAACGCTGGAAATATTGGGCAGAAACTGAATTTCATCTATGGCGATGTACATTTTTTTCTTGGTTTGCAAATTATATTTTTGAGCCAGATTGATAATAATGTCATTGTAATCAGCCAGCTCAAAAATTGCCCGATCACTGATGTTTTCCAGGTCGAGGAAACATTTATTGTCACTGTCGATCTGCGCCAGCAACCATTGAAGCGTCGTGGTTTTGCCCACGCGGCGCGGTCCAGTCAGCACCAGAGCCTGCTTGTTTTTTAGCAGGTCTTTTTTCAGCACCGGCCATAATTTACGCTCAAATAACATAAGCTGATATAATATAGCATATTATACGTAATTTTGCAATGTATACTATACAAATAGTATAATAATTATGCAAAACAACAGAAATTAGAAGTTTTTATAAATAAAA
>JAITIE010000123.1 GCA_031279615.1 Candidatus Margulisiibacteriota bacterium
TTAGAAAGGGGCGTTTATTTTGAAAAAATTATTCTTGGCAATCCTGTTTATGTGCGGTCTGGCCGGCGCGCTGACCACTATCTCTATCGACCGCCCGTCGATTTTTTTGGAGACGGACAGAGGCTCGGCAGCCACTTACAAGATTAACCTAACTAACCGCAACAGTACGGATTTGAAACTGCTCGTCTACGCCAATGACTGGGTTCACACAGCCAAAGGCGGCAAAGAGTTTTTGGAGCCGGGCGGCTCGCGTTTTTCCTGCGCGGACTGGCTGACGCTGGAGGCGGAAAGCGTTGTGGTGCCCGCCAATTCCACGCTGCCGTTTTCTTTCACACTGCGCACGCCGGGAGACGCTGTTGGCGGACATCAGGCGGTGATTTTTTTTGAGACCGATTTGCCGGGCACGGGCAATATCCGCTACGGCGCGCGCGTCGGCTCGCTGATTTATCAGAAAACCAGAAAATATACGGAAGATTTTCTCGACACGCAGAGGTTAAAAGCCGCCAAACAAAACGGCGTGTACAGTTACGACATCAACCTGCGCAACAGTGGCAATGCCTGGAATAGCGCGCACGGTTTTGTGGCTCTGGTCGTCAATGGCGAGGCTCTGGAAGAGGTCGAGCTTTTTACGCGCGGCTTGCTGCCGGGCGACACGGCGCGTTACACTGGCGTTTTTAACCGCCGCATTACGGTGGACAGCAAAGCGCGCGTGGAAGTTCTGTATATGCTGGAAGACGCCAATGGCGCTTTGCAAACCGGACAATTATTAACCGCGGACTCCGCGCAGGCAGTGGCCGGCGCCAAGCTCTGGGTGGAAAGATTTGAGCCGGAGCACAATAAAACCAAAAACATTTTGCAGATCCGTTGTGATCTTGCCGCCGCGGAAACCATGACGATCAAGCCGGCGGTTACTATTTATGATACGGCGACTAATCAGCGGGTCAAAACCGTGGAATTTAACGCCAAGCAAATTAAACCTGATAAGGTCGAAACGTTGAACGTGAGCTGGCCGATCGGTCTGCCGGGGTCTATTCCCGCCGGCGAATATGTCTGCGTGCTGACCGTGCAGAATGACACGGAAACATTGATGGAAGAGAAGATAGTTAGGATCAACTAAATGAAAAAATTTTGTCTGGTCTGCTGTTTGCTTCTGGCCGCGGTCGGCGCGGCGCAGATTGAGCTGACTGCCGGCGCGGCTTATAGTTTTAGACCGGCGGCCAAAATAGCGCGTTTTGTCAACGCCGCGCCTCAGATTATCGATGTGTCCCGCGCGACGGACGGCTCATTGCTTATCAAGGCCAAAGAGCTTGGCGAGGCGCGGCTTTTTTACTGGACTGACCGGCAGGAAGTTTTGCTCGTGCTGGTCAGAGGCCGCCGTCAGGAACCAGTTGCGTCCGCGCGCCGGACGGCCAAAAATAACGGCAAGTGGGAGACTTACATTAAATTCGATCCGGTCAACGCCACGCCGGTCAATCAAAAAATGATTTTAAATTCACTGGAATATTCCGCCGAGGCCGGGGGTCTGAATCTGGATTTTTCCACGCGCTACCGTTACAACGCGGTGGCTGACGCTAACGATATCGGGCAGGTTGAGCTGCTGACCGCGCGTTTGGCTGGCCGCGGCGGTTTTGTGGAGCTTGGCGACACTGCTGTCCGTTATTCGGAGCTGGCGGTGCCGTACCTTGAACTGCAGGGACTGGCCGGTCGTTATAGTTTTGGCCAGGCTTTGGCGCTGGACGGTTTTATCGGTCAGCGTCCGGGCAATTTTTGGGGACAGGAAGTCGGCGAAAATTATATCGCGGACAAAGACCGTGACGTGTCGGTTGGCGGAGCGCGGCTCAGCTGGCGGCCTCTGGAAAATCTTAATCTGGATTATTTGACAGCCTCGCGCAAAGCGGAAGCGGGCAATCTGCTGGGCACTTATTCTCTGCACTCCGCAGAGATCGGTTATCAATGGGCGGATTATGCGGCGGTGCTGGAACTGGCCGAGACGCAAAAAGACCACGCCGGCGCAACGCGCACCGAGCTGCATTACGACACGGAAAAATACGGCTGGCAAATCGCTTACCGCGACATAGCGCCGGAGTACCGCGCTTTGGGAGATTATTTCAATTATACAGGTATGCGCGGCTGGTATTTTTACGGCAGCGCGCGGCCTTTGCGTTTGCTGTCTTTGAGCGGCTCTTACGAAAATTATTGGCAGCGTTTCGAGCGGGAAAAATTGACCAATCCGGATTATGCGGTGGAGCGTCTGCGCTTGCGTTTGGGGCTGGACAAAGTGCTTTTCTTCCGGCCAGCGGTTTCGTATTACAGCAATTACCGCGACAATTTCCGTTCCGGCGGTTTCAATGCGCAGTTGTATGAGATTGAGCTTTGGCGGCGGAGGCTGTGGGCTTCCTATAATCTCTCCGCCTGGCGTTACGAGTCGCCGTCCGCGGAGTATTCCACCGACCGCACGGAAACCGGCTTGAATTATCAGCAGAATTGGTTTGGCTATCGGATAACCCGGGTTGTTGAACGGGCGCGTTACGTTTTTGGCGGCAGTACCGCTGGTTCGTCCGGCTGGGATTTGGTGATGTCACTCGGCGAATTTAAACTGCCGCACAACAGCAAATTTTCGATCAGTCACTGGTATCAGACGCGCAAAAACACGCTGGACACGCTGGACAAAAATAAAAACAGCTTGCGTTTGGCTTTTGGCCAGTCTTTCGGCGACCTGTACTGGTATCTCAACGGCGTGGCCTCGCGGGAAAATTCTTTGTTCTACGAGTACGAAGGCGAAGACTACGACCGCGAGGGCTACTATTATCACGACAAACTGACCCAGTCCGAAATCTCCGGAGGTCTGGTTTATAAGTTCTAATGTTTAAAGAAATGGCATTCCAGCAAAGGATAATTCTGAAATTATTTCTAGCATTTTTTATGTGCTTAAATTTTCTTGGGGCAGATGCTTTGGTCAACGCCATCGTTTGGGAAAAACAAACTTTGCGTGTGGCTGGCAGCGCGCCGCTGCAAGCCGCTCTGGAGCAAACCGACGACGGCTGCCGTTTGTTATTGACCGGCGCGGTTTTAAATATACCGCATCCGCAGCGGCTGTATTTTACCGGCGATTTGCTGACCACGCTTATTTATGATCAACGCTCGCTCAATCCGAGCGTAACGGAAATCCAGCTTAAAACCGCCCAAAAATTACAGCCTGTGCTTTTGCGGGAAAACGGCGGCAATAATTTGGTCGTAAAATTTACCGCGTTGCCGCCACCCCCCCCACCGCCGACCGGCAACCTGAAATTGGAGCGGGTCGAAATTGTTTCGGAAAATGATAACAGTCTGCGTTTGACTTTTTTTTCTACCGGCAATGTGCCGCTCAATTATAAAGTCAGCCGCTTCACCGCGCCGGAGCGTCTGGCGCTGGATTTTCCGGCGACGACGCTGGGCATAGACAGGGAGATTGCGCTGCCTTATGGTCCGGCGGCGCGGCTGCGCGCCAGCCAATTCACCTGGGAGCCGTTGCAAGCCCGGGTGGTTTTGGATCTGAACGCCAGTTATGCCGCGTACGAGCAGGCGCGGGAAAGTCCTTATACTTTGCGGGTTTTAGTCACGCCGTCCGCTGTGCCGTCAATTGCCGCGGCTGTTACGGCGCCAGCGGCGCAGTCTGTGACAAAATCCGGAGCCGCCGTGACCGTATCCGTGGCGTCTGGGGATTCAGTTTTAAAGGGTGTGCGCGTGGCGATTATCGCCGGTCACGGCGGCTCCGATCCAGGCGCGATTTCCAAGCGCGGACACAAAGAAAAGGATCTCACGCTGGCGATCGCCAAACGGCTGCGGGCTTTGCTGCACGAGAAAGGCGCGGTGGCTTTGCTCAACCGCGAAGGCGATGAAGGCATGTCGCTGGACGAGCAGGCGCAGTTTGCCGAAAGCAATCAGGCCGATTTATTGGTCAGCGTGCATCTTAATTCTTTCGTCAATGAGACGGCCAGCGGCGCGGAAACTTTTTATTACAAGCCGGTGGATTATGCGCTGGCCAAGTCCGTCCATGAGGAGCTGCTCAAGGTTACCGGCCAAAAAGACCGCGGTTTGCGCAAATCCATGCTGCACAATCTTAATCATACCACCATGCCCGGCGTGCTCATCGAGCCGCTGTTTATGTCCAATCCCAGAGAGGAAAAATTAATCCTCACGCCGGAGTTTCAGCAAAAGCTGGCGCGGGGAATCGTCGCCGGTCTGGAGCAGTATTTGCAGAATAAAAA
>JAITIE010000164.1 GCA_031279615.1 Candidatus Margulisiibacteriota bacterium
ACGCCGGCCAGCTTGGCGGGAATAACATTCATCAACAGCGATGACGGATAAACAGCCCGGCCGCCCGGCACATACACTCCGGCGGCGGACACCGGTGAATAACGCAGACCGACGCGCGATTTTTGGCCAGTCTTGGCCAGCCAGGAACGCGGCACTTGTTTTAAATGATAATCGGCAATGTTTTTGATCGCCAGCCGCAGAGCTTTTAATAAAGCCTTGTCCAATTGTTCGCGCGCCAGCTCTATTTCCAGCGGATCCACGCGCAGATTTTTCAAACGCACGCCGTCCAATTTTTGCGTGTATTTTAAAACCGCGCGGTCGCCGTCCTGCCGGACATTTTTGATGATTTCCGCGACAGTCTTAATCTCCGGACGCCGCCAGTCCAATTCACTGCGGCCGCCGATTTGCCGCAGTTTTTCCTCAATATTCCTGGTATAAATTTTCAGCATTTACGGAATTATCCTTTCATGCATTATTGTAGTAGCGTATCCAGCCTGCTGCGCAGGCTGGATACCTAAAAAAAAGACTGTTGCCATATGCGAAAGGATAATTCCGAGCATTTATTTGACCGCCTTTTTGAGCAGCTCCGCAAAACCTGGAAAAGAAGTTTCGATACACTTGTCGTCCGTGATCGTCGTTTCTTTTTGGTTCAGCAGGCCTAATATCGCGGCGGACATGGCAATGCGGTGGTCATAATGGGAGTTGATTTTTACCGGCGCGGCTATCTGCAGAGCAGGATTGCCGTCAATGACAAAACCGTCGTCGGTTTCCGCCGCGGAAACGCCAAAATTCTTTAACATCTCCACCACGGTTTTGATCCGGTCTGATTCTTTTACGCGCAGCTCTCCGGCATTTTTGACCGCCGTGCGTCCATTGGCCAGCGCGGCCGCCACGGCAAAAATCGGCGCCTCATCGATCATCCGCACCAGCAATTCTCCGCCGACTTCCACAGCCTTGAGCGGGGAATGCGCAATTTGTAAATCGGCGACCGGCTCACCAGAAAGCATTTTTTTATTTTGTAAAGTTATTTTTGCGCCCATTTTTTTTAAGACGTCGAGCAGTCCGGTGCGCGTGGGATTGACACCGACATTTTTAAGCAACAATTTACTGCCGGGCACGATCAACGCCGCCACGATAAAAAACGCCGCCGCAGAAAAATCGCCCGGAATTTTAATTTTCAAGCCGCTCTTAAGTTTATGTTTGCCGTTCGGCAAAACAATTTTGTGTTTGCCATTGGGCAGCGCGGTAGTCCGCAGTTTCACGCCAAAAGTTTTGAACAAGCGTTCGGTGTGATCACGGGACAACGCCGGCTCGGTAATACTGGTCTCCCCGCGCGCATACAGGCCGGCCAGCAAAATCGCGGACTTGACCTGCGCGGAAGCCAGCGGTGATTCGTAAGCAATGCCGATGAGCTGCTTCGTGTTTTTATTATTGACGATAACCAGCGGGGCCTTGTCACCGTTGAATTCCGCGCCCATGCGGTGCAACGGTTCAATGACCCGCCCCATCGGCCTTTTTTGAATAGACTCGTCGCCGGTTAATTTGGCCGTAAAATCCTGTCCGGCCAGCACGCCAGCCAGCAGCCGAAAAGCCGTGCCGGAATTTCCGACATCCATTTGTCCGTCGGGCTTGCGCAGACCTTTGAGACCGCGTCCCTTGATAATCAATTTGCCTTTTTTGTCCTGACATTCCACGCCCATCATCTTGAAATTTTTTAGAGTATGCAGGCAGTCTTGCCCGCGTAGAAAACCGCTGATTTCTGTTTTGCCGCTGGCCAGAGCCGCCAGAATCACCGCGCGATGCGAGATCGATTTATCCCCGGGCACCGTGAGCGCGCCGCGCAAACCTTTTTTCGCGCCTGTGATTTTCATATAATTTTTTTTATCCTTTGGGCTAAAGACATCATTTCGTTGTAACGGCTTTTGGCTTTGACGCGGTTGGCAATCAGCCGCGCGGTGCTGGTGTAAATCTCATCCACCACTTCCAGACCGTTTTCCTGCAAAGTCTTACCGGTCGCCACCAGGTCCACAATCACATCGGACAAACCGTCGAGCGGCGCCAGCTCCACCGAGCCGTACAATTTAATCAGCTCCACATCTATGTCTAGTTTTTCCTGAAAATATTCCGCCGCGGAATTTAAAAACTTGGTCGCCACGCGCAGTCCGGCGCGCAAAGTGTCTTTGCGGTACGCGCCGCGCCGCGCGGCCACGACTAGACGGCAATAGCCATATTTCAAATCTAACAGCTCGGTGATTTTGTGGCGGCCTTCGATCAAAACATCCTTGCCCGCCACGCCTAGATCCGCCGCGCCGTATTCCACATAAACCGGCACATCCGCGGGACGCACAATCAGGAAACGGCATTTTTGGTCTGCGTCGGTGAACTCCAGTTTACGCGAAATTTCGTTTGCTTCCGGCACGCGCAGACCGACCTGCCGGAAAACTTTTAACGCTTCCGGCAGCAGGTATCCTTTGGATAAAGCAATAGTCAGCATTCTTATCCTCTCTGCGCCGCCAAAGCCAGCAGCAATTTATCCAGATTGAACGCGAAACCGACCGCCGGTCTTTTGCGGCCAAACACCGCGCAAAGATTGTCGTAACGCCCGCCCGAGCCGAGAATGTAGCCCATCTCCGGCACGAAACATTCAAAATACAAGCCGGTGTAATAATCCAAATCCACCGACAACAGCTCGGCCAGACGCGGCAGGCGTCCCAGAGCGACAAAATCCTGACGCTGTAAAGCCTCGCGTCGTTTGGCTGGCAGACGCTGTATCCGTCCGGCATTGGTCTGCTCGACACGGTAATTTTTTAAACCGACTGTTTTTAAAACATCTTCCGCCAGCCGCAAAATCTCCTGATCGCCGCGCGCGCCGGACACCCCGAGCAGTTCCACGCCGATCTGGTGAAATTGATGATTTTGGCCGATTTCCAGCTGCGCGGCACGGTACACATCGCCGGAGTAATAAAAACGCAGCGGTCTATTTTGTTTACTCAAACGCGTGCCGGCCACGCGCGCAATCTGCGTGGTGATATCCGGCCGCAAAATCATCTGCACGCCCCTGTGATCAAAAAAACGAAACGCCGAGGTTTGCAAATGCCCGGGCAGTCCGGCGCTCAAGCGGTCGTATTCTTCAAAAGTCGGAGTAACAATTTCCGCGTAACCGGAACGTTCCAGCAGACGGGCAATCTTTTGCAAAATTTCGCGGCGCGCGGCAACCTCCGGCGGCAGCAAGTCTCTATTCATGCAGTTCTCCGGCCAATTTCCACGCCTCCCGCGCCACAGTTTCAGGCAAAAGCCCGATCAATTCCGTTCCTCTAATTTTCACGCCAGCTCCTTCGGCCAGATTTTTGATATAAGCCAAAACTTTTTCCGGACCGACAAGCTCCGGCGCGCACAGATTCAGGCTGACTTGCGCGCAGCCACGGGACGCCAAGTACAAACCCAGAGCTTTAACCCCGCGCAGTCCACTGTTGCGCTCACGAACGCAGCTGGCGATTTTTTTAGCGACAGCAACATCCGCCGCCGCCAAATCGATATTGTAAGCGATCAGATAATTCCGCGCGCCCACGCAAACCACACCGGCTGTTTTATGCGCGTTATTATAACTTTTACGGCGGACATCGGCAAGATTTTTAGCGGCAGGCTCTAGCGCGGCCTGTTCGTAAAACACGACCGGCACGCCAAGTTTTTGAATATTTTGCCCCAGTTCATGCGCCAGGGCGACCGCGTCAGACATTTCAGCCTGGTAGACCGGAATGACCGGCAGGACATCGACCACACCCAAACGCGGGTGCACGCCAGCATGCGCGCGCAGGTCTAAAATCTCGGCGGCTTTTCGCACCAGCGCTAGTCCGGCAGCCAAAATCGCCGCGCGAGTCCCGATATAAGTGAACACACTGCGGTTATGATCGGAATCGCTGGAATGATCCAAAATTTTGAGATCCTTTACCGTCCGAAGCGTATCCAGCAAAGCGGCTATTTTTTCCCTGTCGCGCCCTTCGGAAATGTTGGGAACGGATTCGAAAATTGGCATAGTGAGAATTATAACATTACATACGTTTGACTAGTTTTCACTAATAATCGGGAACTGACCAAACAACAGAAAAATTAAATGCAACAATAAATATAAACATACAATATATTTTTAAGAAAACAGTATAATTCTTATGAAAGAGGTGTATTATGTATCGCAAAATTATTAAATATGGCAAAGAAACCATCGCCGAACATTACAAATTAGACACATCAAAAATCCAGGATAATGGAAACTCAAACCCTTGACAAAGATATCCCTTTTTATAAAAACTTTTTTTATTTTTTTGGCATAATGAAACTAGTATCCAACCAATTAATAGTTCCTTTTAGATACGAAAACCATAGTACGGTGGCTCCAAAACCAGTAACCAATCAATATACAAAGATAATACCTTTTAGACGTGAAAACCCTTAACGACACAATATGTACTATAATCAATATTTAACTCTCATCGGAAAACTTATTTTTATTTATTTCGTTTATTATGGAGTTGCATTCCAAATTAAACGAAAGGTTAAAACATGGTGGATTTAGGACATTCTGGTTAACAATTAATATTTCATATGAACAGGAAAATCCGTACGCCACTCCGTCGCGCCAGCCTCTGGACTTTTTGTCCTGTTTCGTTTAATATGGAGTCACACTCCAAATTAAACGAAAGGCAAAAATATGGCGGACTTAGAAAGAACATTGCAAGCAGTCTTGGAAAAGACCTCCAAAACTTTCCGGGTCGTGCTTTTGAATGGGCAGCGGCAGGTTGGCAAATCTACACTCTTAAAAAATCTGGCCAGAAACACCCGCCGGAGATATGTTTCACTGGACAATCTAAAATTCCGCCAACTGGCGCAGGCTGATCCGGAATTGTTTTTGCAGCAACATTCGCCACCAGTGCTAATCGACGAAGTGCAGTATGCTCCCGAACTTTTTCCTTATATTAAAATTTACGCCGATGAATATCGGGAACAGAAAGGCGCGTTTTGGCTGACCGGCTCGCAAAAATACAAACTGATGGCCGGAGTGCAGGAATCTCTAGCCGGACGGCTCGCTATTCTGGACCTTATGGGTCTGTCTTATCGGGAAAAAATCAAACAGCCTTTTAGCAGTCGGCCTTTTCGCCCGTCCCTGACCGCTCCACCATCCGGCAAAAAATTAACAGTCCGGGAAGTTTACAAATTAATCTGGGAAGGCTCTCTGCCGGAACCGGTCGTCAATAAAAAAATGGATCGGGAAAAATATTACGGCTCGTATGTGCAGTCCTATATTGAGCGGGATGTTAAAGATTTTTACAATGTTGCCCGGCCAATTCAGTTTTTTGACTTTCTCTCGGTCGTCGCGGCGCAAACCGGCGCTTTGCTGAATTACACTTCTTTAGCCCGCGATGTCGGCATAGACGTCAAGACAGCCCAAACTTGGATGGGAATTTTAGAACGTTCCGGCTTGGTCTACCTGTTGCGTCCGTACTCGCCAAATCTAACCAAACGCATTATCAAAACTCCCAAAATGTATTTTTTGGACACGGGCTTGTGCGCTTACCTGACCCGCTGGAACACATCGGAATCCCTGATGAGCGGAGCCATGGCCGGAGCTATTTTAGAAACTTACGTCTTGGGCGAAATCTTAAAATCCTACTTGCATAACGGCCGCACGCCTTTGTTGTATCTTTATCGGGACACTGACCAAAATGAAATCGATATAGTTTTGGCAGAAAACGGCACCCTTTATCCGCTAGAAATAAAAAAAACCGCAAACCCCAAACTGAGCGACTGTAAAAGTTTTGCCCTGCTGCGTAAATTGCGCAAAAAAATCGGTCTTGGCGCGATTATTTGTCTGCAGCCAGAGCGGCTGGCTTTGTCCCGCGAGCTGGTATCTATTCC
>JAITIE010000040.1 GCA_031279615.1 Candidatus Margulisiibacteriota bacterium
ATGTCCACCACGGCACGGCAGTTACACCTTTGGCCAGCGGCAGCGTATGTTCATTGAAAGACAGGACAAATTTTTTGGCCGGGGTCAGCTTGACCGCGGACAAGCCTTTGGCCATCTCCGGCTTCAGAGTCTTGCCTGATTTTATTTCATAGAATTCAAACGTCCGGCCTTTATCGATTATCAAATCGATTTCCACCCCGTTATTATCCCGGTAAAAATAAAAATCCCAGCCGGCTTTGTTATTATTGTTAGATTTTAAAAATTCCATTATGACCATATTTTCAAAAATAGCTCCGGCCATACCCCCTGCCGCCAAAGTTTCGGCGTCTTTGTATTTCAATAAATAGGCCAGCAAACCGGTGTCCGTAAAATAAAGTTTGGGAGTCTTGACCGCTCTTTTAGCGACATTCCGGTAGTAGGGCCTTAAAACATAAATTATCCGGCTGGTCTCCAATATAGAAAGCCAGCTTTTGGCCGTGGCGTGAGAAATAGCGCAATCCCTGGCCACTTCCTGTATATTCAGCAAACTTCCGGCGCGGCCAGCCAAAACCTGCACAAATGTCTGGAAAGCGCCAACATCCTTAATATTCAGTATCTGCCGGACATCCCTTTCTATATAAGTGGCTAAATAATCCCCGTAATAATCCTGCGGAGAACGTTTGGAAGTATTCGGCACGGGATAAAATCCTTGCAAAATCTGCCGGTAACAGCTCAATGGCTGACGCGGTTTTTGGCCAAGCTCCTTAAAAGAAAACGGCAGGAGCTCAAAAAGCGCGATCCTTCCGGCCAGCGACTCCGTCAAGCCGGCCATGAGCGTGAAAACTTGAGAACCGGTCAGGATAAAG
Organism: Candidatus Margulisiibacteriota bacterium; assembly: GCA_031279615.1. Classification (GTDB taxonomy): domain Bacteria; phylum Margulisbacteria; class Termititenacia; order Termititenacales; family Termititenacaceae; genus Termititenax. The sequence continues at coordinate 846 of JAITIE010000040.1, forward strand.
GATCCGGCTATTTCCGAGTTTTTCAACGCCGTAGTGTATTTATCCACGTATAATTTTAGATACGGAAGTATTTTGGGAACATACTGTATCTCGTCTATAATCACCGGCCTGGGCATATTTTCCACAAACAACTGCGGATCATTTTCGGCAGCCAATCTCCAGTCCAGCGCATCAAAAGAAATATAATTATAATGCGGGAACAAATGACGCAGCAGCGTGGATTTGCCAGTCTGCCTGGGCCCGGTAACAGCGATCACCGGAGCTTGCTTAACCGCTTTACGCAGGGTCTTCTCCATAGCTCTGGTGATATAGTTTTTCATACCTCTAATTATATGTTATACAATTTTCAAAGTCAACTTATAAAATTGTATAAATGTATTTTTAGAGATTTTTGACTTTTAAGACCACGTTAGACATTTTTTTCTAAAACATCGAATTATCCTAAGCGCCGCTCTGCCATCGCCGTAGGGATTTTTAGCGCTGGCCATTTTTTTATAAATTTTTGGCTCGGTCAGCAATTTTTCCGCCTGACGGACAATGTTTTTCCGCTCCGTGCCGACCAGCACAGCATTGCCCGCTTTTATTCCTTCCAGACGCTCAGTAACTTTGCGCAGTACCAATACCGGCTTGCCGAGGCTTGGCGCTTCTTCTTGTATACCGCCGCTGTCCGTCAGGACAAAATAGCATTTCTCCAGCAGCCAGAGCAGATACGGATAAGCCAGCGGCTTCAGCAGATAAATATTCGGCATGTTTTTCAAAATCTTAAACACCGGCTCTTGCACCTGCGGATTGAGATGCGCCGGATAAACTATTTGCACATCTCGGTTTCGTTCCGCCAGATCTTTTAGAGCGGCGCAAATATTCTCAAACTGCCGGCCAAAACTTTCACGGCGATGGCCGGTCACCAAAATTATTTTTTTATCTCTGTCTAGAAAAGAAAAATATTTTTCATAAATCCCGGGATTTTCTCTGATTTTTTCCAGGCCTAGAAACAACGCGTCGGTCACTGTATTGCCAGTCACAAAAATATTTTTCGTAATTCCCTCGCGTTTTAGATTGGCCGCCGCGGCTAAAGTCGGCGCAAAATGACAGTCCGCCAAACGGCTAATCAAAACTCGATTGAGCTCCTCGGGATACGGCGCGCGCTTATCGCCGCTGCGCAAACCAGCTTCGACATGCGCGACCGGGATTTTATGATAGTATCCAGCCAGCGCGCCAGCCAAAGCCGAGGTAGTGTCACCCTGCGCCACAATGCAATCCGGACTGGATTTATTGATCACTCTATCCAGCTTGGACAGGAGACGCGCGGTCAAGCCGGACAGCGTCTGTTTCCGGCGCATAATCCTCAAATTAAACTGCGGCCGGATCTGAAAAAACCGCAAAGCCTGCGCCAGCATTTCACGGTGCTGGCCGGTCGCGCAAACCAGCGGCTCAAAATTTGCAGTCTGCGCCACAAGCCTAATCAGCGGCGCTAGTTTTATCGCCTCCGGCCGCGTGCCGAGAATGAACAAAAACTTTTTATGTTTCATCCTAAACAGTGTCCATGAAACTTTTTTCGACTCTGCTGAAAAAGATCACGCCCAAAAACAAAATCAAAAAAGTGACCCCGATGCTCCACAGCGCCGTCCAGAGATCTATGCTGCCCGCTCCCAAGAAAGCCCGCCGGAAAAATTCAATAACCGGCGCCATAGGATTGAGCATGGCCAGCGGCCGCCATTTTTCCGGTATCATGGAGAGCGGATAAACCACCGGCGTGGCGTACATTAGCAATTGCACAAAAAAAGTCATGGCCAGCGCCAGATCGCGGTATTTGGTCGTCAGCGAAGAGGCGATAATGCCCAGACCCAGCGCCAGCGCGGCCATTTGCGCCAGCAGCAGAGGCAGCGCCAACACCCAAAAACTCGGCTGAATGCCAGCGCCGCGCAATAGATAGATAAAATAAATTACTAAAAACAAAGCAAATTGCAGTGCGAATTTGATCAGGCCGCTCAAAACCGTGGAGATCGGCACGACCAGCCGTGGAAAATAAACCTTGCCGAAAATCGCCGAATTGGCCGTGAAAGTATTAGAAGTACTCAGCAGACAATCGGAAAAGTAACTCCAGCAAACCACGCCGGACAAATAAAAAAGAATGGTCGGAACACCGTCCGTCGGCAGTCCGGCCAGCGCGCCGAAAATCAGCGTGAACATGCCGGAAGTAAACAGCGGCTGGATCAGCCACCAGAGCGGACCGAGAATAGTCTGCTTGTAATAGAC
>JAITIE010000043.1 GCA_031279615.1 Candidatus Margulisiibacteriota bacterium
GATTGATTACACCGGAGATATCGGCCCGGGCATCTATGATATTCACTCGCCGCGCGTGCCTGCCGTCGAGGAGCTGGTCAACGCTCTGCGGAAAATGTGCGCTAAACTTGGCACCGCCAAACTCTGGGTCAATCCGGACTGCGGCTTGAAGACCAGAGCGGAAAAGGAAACCACCGCCAGCCTGCGCAATCTGGTCGCGGCGGCGGCGGAGCTACGGCAGGAAAATCAAGGTTAAATGGGCAAAATGGAGTGGCGGTAGATACCTGCCTGTTTTTTTTATGTTTAAACCGCACATAAAAACATGGCTTATCCTTTCTCTTAAATATACAAAACGGCGCTTTTACTTTTTCCATAGTCCTGCTCTTTCTGCCTATGTACGTTGAGAAGTAGAATTTATGTGTGCTTTGGTATTTTTGATTGTGATAGGACACCACTGGAAAAGTAGAAGTTTCAAAAATTCCGCATAACTACGCTAAATAGCGTTGGTTGCGGGGACAGGATTTGAACCTGTGACCTTCGGGTTATGAGCCCGACGAGCTACCAGACTGCTCCACCCCGCGATAATTTTGATTGGCCTTGTGACCACCCCGCGATATGTGAGGAAGCTTATAATAGCACTTTATTGGAAATACCGCAACGCGGCTTTGTCAGCCAAAAACCGCAATCAAAACGCCCGCCGCCACCGCCGAGCCTATAACTCCGGCCACATTTGGCCCCATAGCGTGCATCATCAGGAAATTTTGCGGGTCAGCCTCCAGACCAAGTTTATTGGCTACGCGCGCGGCCATTGGCACGGCGGAGACGCCGGCCGAACCGATCAGCGGATTGACTTTGTTCTTGGAAAAGACATTCATCAGTCTGGCCATCAACACGCCGGAAGCTGTGCCGATAGAGAAAGCGATCAATCCCAGGACCAGAATGCCGACAGTCTGGATCGTCAAAAATTCCTGCGCCGCCAGTTTGGAACCGACTGAGAGACCGAGCAAAATCGTCACTATATTTATCATGTTGTTTTTGGCGGTTTCGGCCAGCCGGTTGGTTTGGCCGCATTCACTGAGCAGATTGCCGAACATCAAAGCGCCGATCAGCGGCGCGGCTGACGGCACGAACAGCGCGCAAATCAGCAGCGTGGTGATCGGGAATAAGATTTTTTCCAGTTTGCTGACCGGACGCAACTGCGTCATTTTAATTTTACGTTCGGCCGGCGTGGTCAGCAGACGCATAATCGGCGGCTGGATAATCGGCACGAGAGCCATATAAGAATAAGCCGCCACGGCGATTGCGCCGAGTAATTCCGGCGCGAGTTTACTCGTCACAAAAATAGCGGTCGGGCCGTCCGCGCCGCCGATAATGCCGATGGACGAAGCCTGCTGCAGTGTGAAATTCATGCCGGGCAGCAACACCGCGCCGATCAGCGTAAGAAAGATGCCAAATTGCGCCGCGCCGCCCAGCAAAGCCAGCCGCGGGTTGGCAATCAGCGGGCCAAAATCCGTCATGGCGCCGATGCCGATAAAAATCAAGATCGGAAAAACACCGGATTTGATGCCAAAATTGTACACATAATATAAGAAGCCGCCTTCTGTGGAAATGCCGGCTAGCGGTATATTGCAGAGCAGACCGCCGAAGCCAATCGGCAAAAGCAACAGCGGCTCAAAACCTCTGGCAATCGCCAAATAAATCAGCGTGAAACAGATTAAGATCATAACTATATTGGCCGGTGTTAAATTCAGAAGACCGGTGCCGCTTAATACATTATGAAAAAGATTACTAATACTAAAGGTTTCCACCGTTCAGCCCACCACGCCCATTGCCTGATGACTGCTCACCGTGTCGCCGGATTTCACTTTGACCGCCAGCAGCACGCCGTCACGCGGCGAACGCACTTCGGTTTCCATTTTCATCGCTTCGATAACAAACAGAACCTCATTTTTGGCAACCGGCTTGCCGGCTTCCTGTAATACTTTCAAAACCGTGCCCGGGAACGGCGCCTGCACTTCCAGCGGAGCGTCCGCGGCGGCAGGCTCGGCAGGCTTGGTCGTGTCCGCGATGCCGTCCTCTACTTTTATCTCATATTTTTTGCCGTCCACAGTCGCAATACCATCCTTAAAAATGACCGGATATTTTTTGCCGTTGACCGTAACTAAAAAATTATCCGGCTTATGCTTGTCCTGCGGTTTCTCAATTTTACGCACGCCAATCTTGCCCTCGCCTTTGAGAAAAGCAATGCCTTTTTCTTTGCAGGTCGCGGCGATAAAAATATTTTCCTCGCTGGTTTTCAAGCCGGCGTCCTCCAGCATTTTTTTAGCGGCGGCCACGCCTTTACTGGGGTCTCTTTCGTTGAGCTCAAGTACTTTCTCCGTCGTCTTCGGCAGTTTCATTTTTTCCTCGGCCAGCTTGACCAGCGTGTCGTCCGGCGGCACCGGCGTTTTGCCGAAATACCCTAAAATCATCTTGCCGTAACCATCGGCAAATTTTTCCCAGGGGCCGAACATGACGTTATTGAAAGCCTGCTGAAAATAAAACTGGGACACCGGCGTGACGGATGTGCCAAATCCACCGCGGCAAACCACCTCGCTCATCGCTTTGATAATCTCGGGATATTTATCCAGTATGCCATTGTCGCGCAGCATCTGTGTATTAGCGGTCAGCGCGCCGCCCGGCATCGGCGACAGCGGAATAATTGGCGACACGGCCAGCGCTTCCGGCGGCACAAAATAATCTTTGAGACATTCAGCCAGCGCTTCCTCGGTCTTGCGGATTTTCTCCAGGTCAAAGCCCAGGTCATACTCCGAGCCTTTGAGCGCGTGCAGCATGGTCAAAATATCCGGCTGGCAGGTGCCGCCCGACACCGGCGCCAGCGAAAGATCGATGCTGTCCGCTCCCGCCTCTAGCGCGGCCAGGTAAGCCGCCACCGAGATACCCGCGGTCTCGTGCGTGTGAAAAATCAGCGGCGTTTTTTTGCCGAGCAATTTTTTGGCCATCTTGAGCGTCTCGTGCACTTTGCGCGGATTGCTCGTGCCGGAAGCGTCTTTGAAACACAGCGAAGTGTAAGCAATGCCGGAGTCCAAAACCTGGCGCAGGGTTTTTTCATAAAACGCCACATCGTGCGCGCCCGCGCAGCCCGGCGGCAAATCCATCATCGTGATTGCAATCTCGTGATTTAATTTATTGTCCGTAATACATTTGCCGCTGTATTCCAAATTGTCGATGTCATTGAGCGCGTCAAAATTACGAATCGTCGTCGCGCCGTATTTTTTGAAAAGTTTGGCGTGCAGATTGATGATGTCGCGCGGCTGCGATTCCAGACCGACGACATTCACGCCGCGGGCCAGCGTCTGCAGATCGATATCCGGCCCGACGAGCTTGCGGAACTGCGCCATATTCTCAAAAGCGTTTTCGTTGGCGTAAAAGAAAGAACTCTGAAACAGCGCGCCGCCGCCGAACTCAAAACGCTTGATGCCGGCCTCCACCGCCGCCTCGATTGCCGGAATATAATCTTTCATAAAAACCCGCGCGCCAAAAACCGATTGAAAACCGTCGCGGAAAGCCGTGCAGAGGACTTCGATCTTTTTCTTGGCCATAAGTTCTCCTTAATACTTACTCGTGACCGCCCCAATAATCGCGGCAATCAGATTGTCGTTAATCTCCGGTTGTTCCGGCGCGGCCGGTTTTTCAGGGAAAAAGCGCAACGTAACCACGCTCAACAAATTGACCGCCACGACCAAAAAGGCCAGAAAGAAAAACACCACGCCCATGCCGATAATCGTTAACTGCACTGCGCTAGACCACATGCACATCACCCGCTAAAACTTTTTCCACGCCCTGCGCCGTCGCTACGAGCAAAGCCCCTGCTTTATCCACTTGAATTACCGTGCCGTAAAATTCTTGCTGTACGGTCTGAATTTTAACTTTTTTCCCTATTAAATCTATCTCATTTTGCCACGTTTCGACTAGTTTAGCAAACCCGGCGTTCTGCGCCTGCTCATAAAGAGCAAAAAACTTTTCCAGCAATTCACGTAAAAATTTTTCGCGGTCGTGAATCTGTCCGGTCTCCGCCCGCAGCGAAGTCGCCGGCTGGTCCAGCGCGGCCAGATTTTCCGCGGACATATTGACATTGACGCCGAGGCCGATAACCAAACCCTGGCTGTTGCTCTCAGCCAGCACGCCGCAGATTTTTTTGCCCTCGACCAGCACGTCATTCGGCCATTTAATCCGCGCGGCCAATCCGTAACTGCGGATAGTCTGCGCGGCGGCCAGCGCGGCCAGTATGGTCAGCAGCGGATTGTTTTTTTGCTCTTTCAAAATTATGGAGCAATAAATATTTTCGCCGCGCGGCGACAGCCAAATCCTGTTTAACCTGCCGCGGCCAGCTGTCTGCTCCTCGGCGGTGACCACCGCGCGGTCGGCCAGTTCGTCCAAATGCGCCAGCGCGTATTTGTTGGTGGAATCCACCGTATCGAGCTGAATAGTCTGCATAGCCTATTATAACAGAACAAATATTTGGCCG
>JAITIE010000067.1 GCA_031279615.1 Candidatus Margulisiibacteriota bacterium
GCGGTCTGGACATCGGCACGGCCAAATTAACGCCTGCCGAGCGGAAAGGCGTGCCGCATTACGCTATAGATATTGTGGAGCCGACGCAGGATTTTTCCGTGGCGGACTATGTGCGGTATGTGGAAAGGCTTTTGACTGGCGAGCTGGCGGGGCAAAATATCATATTTTGCGGCGGCACGGGTTTTTATTATAATGCGTTGCTCAACGGCCTGTCCCTGCCTATCGCCGCGAAAGACGAAACTCTGCGCCGGAAACTGCGCGCGCAGGCCGCGGAAAAAGGACGGGAGTGGCTGTGGGGAGAACTGCAAAAAGTCGATCCGGAAGCCGCCGCGAAAATCCACGCCAACGATTTATTCCGGGTAGTCCGCGCGCTGGAGGTTTATGAGCTGACCGGCCAAAAAATCTCCGCGCAGCAAAAAAAACAACCGTCGATTTTGGGGCAGGACTACCGCATTATCGGCCTGACCAGGCCGCGCGCGGAGCTTTACGCTAGACTGGACGCTCGTGTGGAGCAAATGCTGGAACGCGGCCTGCTGGACGAGACGCGCGGCCTGCTTGCGCGCGGCTGCACACCGGAGTTATCATCTATGCAGGCGATCGGTTACAAAGAAACTCTGCGTTATTTGCGGGGATTGACCGATTATGAAAATATGCTCGCGGACATTAAGCAAAGCACGCGCAATTTTGCCAAGCGGCAGTACACGTGGTTCCGCGCGTTTAAAAATGTGGAGTGGCTGGAAGTATGAATTTTGTCAAACTTGAAGGACTGGGCAACGACTTTATTTTATTTGACGCGCTGAAAAGCGATCTGGGCGCGGTCAATTTTCACGAGCTGGCGCCGAAACTCTGCGACCGGCATTTTGGCGTCGGCGCGGACGGCCTGCTCATCGTGCGCAAATCCGAGAAGGCCGATTTTTACATGCAGGTCATCAATGCCGACGGCTCGGAGCCGCAAATGTGCGGCAACGGCATTCGTTGTTTTGCGCGTTACGTTTACGAAAATTACGAGAAAAAAAGCGTGATCTCGATCGAAACTCTGGCCGGTATCATGCTGCCGGTGCTCGATCCCCAGAATAATATTATCGAAGTCGATATGGGCGAGCCGGTACTGGAGCCGGCGCGCGTGCCGGTCAGGTTTTCTGGCGAAAAAATGCTGAACGCGCCGGTGGCGGCGCTGGACAAGACTTTTGAGCTGACCGCGGTCTCCATGGGCAATCCGCACGGTGTGATTTTTATCGAGGATGTCTCCGCTGTGGATGTGCCGGTTTACGGCGCGGCTCTGGAGACGCATGAAATATTTCCCGAAAAAGCCAATATCGAATTTGTGCAGATTTTAAGTAAGCAGGAAATCAAAATGCGCGTTTGGGAACGTGGCGCGGGTGAGACGCTGGCCTGCGGCACCGGAGCCTGCGCCGCCGTGGCGGCCGGTGTTCTGACCAGCCGTCTGGACCGCGATGTGACGGTGCGTCTAGCTGGCGGCAGTTTAAAAATTTCCTGGGACGCTGACGATAATCATGTGTCAATGTCCGGCCCGGCTTTTCAGGTTTTTAAAGGAGAAGTGATTTTATAAAATGGTCAGCCGCAATCCTCATTTTGCCAAATTGCCGGCGGGTTATTTGTTTCCCGAAATCGCCAGACGCCGCCGCGCGCTGCTGGAAAAACAACCCGCCGCTAAAATCATCAGTCTCGGCATCGGCAATACGACCGAGCCGCTGACGCCGGCGATCACCAAAGGTTTGGTGGAAGCGGCCGCGCGGCTGGGCGCGGCGGCTGGTTATTCCGGCTATGGCGATGAACAGGGACTGGCCGCCCTGCGCGAGCAAATCGCCAAAGTTTTGTACCGGGACAGGATCAGCGCGGACGAGATCACTATCTCCGACGGCGCGAAATGCGACATCGGGCGCTTGCAAATCTTGTTCGGCGGCAAGGCAACTGTGGCCGTGCAGGACCCGGCCTATCCAGTCTATGTAGACGGCTCGATTATTGCTGGCGCGGATTCCAGGTTGCAGTACATGCCCTGCCTGCCGAAAAATAATTTTTTTCCGGATTTGAGCAGGCTGCCGCGCGCGGACTTGATTTATTTCTGCTCGCCGAATAATCCAACCGGCGCGGTGGCGGACAAAGCGCAATTAGCTGAATTGGTGGAATTTGCCAGAAAAAATAAGTCAATTATTATTTTTGACGCGGCGTACAGTGAATACATCACGGACGGGGATTTGCCGCGGAGTATCTATGAAATAGACGGCGCGGACGAAGCTGCCATTGAGGTTAATTCTTTTTCCAAGTCGATCGGTTTTACCGGCGTGCGTCTGGGCTGGTGCGTTGTGCCCAGGAAAATAAAATTTGCTGATGGAACACTGGTTTGGCAGGATTGGACGCGCGTGATTACCACGCTTTTTAACGGCGCGTCAAACATTGCTCAGCACGGCGGTCTGGCCGCGCTGACCCCCGCGGGACGGCGGGAGACCAAAACGCTGATCGCTTATTATCAGGAAAACGCGCGACTCATTCGCGAGGGGTTGCAGGCTTTGGGTATTCAGCTTTATGGCGGGGTTAATTCCCCGTACATTTGGGCGCATTTTCCCGCGCAAAAATCCTGGGACGTTTTTGAAAAAATTCTCAACGAAGCGCAGGTCGTGACCACGCCGGGCGCGGGTTTTGGCCCCGCGGGCGAAAGTTTTATCCGGTTTAGCGCATTCGGTCACAGGGCGGATATACAGGAAGCGATGCAGAGACTGCAAAATGTGTTAAAAAACTAAGACGGTTTTAGGTTTATAGTGATTAAATTACCGGAGGCGAGATATGAGAAGTATGCGGCGGAAATTTATCGGCGGCTATGCTTATTTTAAGGCGATAAACGATTTGACGCGCTATCTTTCCCTGCAAATCCCTCAATTAAAGCTCGTGGCGCAGAAAATCCTCAACGAAAAATTCACAGAAAAAGAGCGGCTGGCTTTTTACGATGGCCGCGAAATCAATGAATATCCGGCTGAGCTGGGCGTGTATGAAGAACCGAATATGGAGATTTTAAAGAAACACGCCGGGGAATACCAAAGACTGGTGCAAAAATTTGACCGGCTTTTGTCCGCGACCGCTATAGGCCGGCTTTTTCAGTTTTTACGCGCAAACAATAAATTGTTTGAGAAGCAGTTAAAAATGCTGGAAGCCGAAATGCGCCAGCGGGCGGCAGAACAGGGTTTGCCTGAAGTGTTGATGCCGTTGAGCGATAAATATCTTGAGATTTACCGTATTCTAGGCGGTCAATAGCGGGCGTTTATGGCCGCGCGAGTATAAAATTGCTATTTCAGGGTATTCTTTCCCCGACGTGAATAATGTTTAAAGAAGTGATAAGTTGAAAAAACGTGCAACGATTTTGAGTTGCTTACGATATATTAGTAAGGAACAGAAAGGAAGGACCGTTATGATACGGTGGTTTTTAAAATCTCTTTCTGAAGCGGAAAAAGTAAACACCGCAGGCTCCGTTGCCGTACCCCC
>JAITIE010000091.1 GCA_031279615.1 Candidatus Margulisiibacteriota bacterium
GGATGCCTGGAGTATTTGGCAAAACTATTCAATACAAACCAGCTATGCCCTGCTGGACACGGCGACTGGAAATAAAACAGTTTACGTCTGGTTAAAAGACCGCGCCGGAAATATCAGCGCGACAATTTCCGCTGGCATAATTCTGGATGATACTGCCGGTAATACGGTTCCTGATCTTGATCTTGCCGCTCCGGCTGCCAATGTGCCGGTCGGCAAGAAAATTTACGCGTATCCCAATCCCGCGCAGCCGCGCAAGGAAGATATAACGATTGCTTACAGCGCGGACAAGGACGGCGCGGTAAATATTTATCTTTATAACATACTTGGCGAAAGAATCTGGTCGGCGTCCGGCTATGCCAGAGTCGGCGCAAAAAATGAAGTTGTTTGGAACGGCCACGATGCTTACGGCAGCGAAGCCGGCAACGGTGTTTATATTCTGTTGCTGACCGATGAGCGCAAGAAAGTTTTGGCCAGAGGGAGGCTGACGATACTCGATGATTAAACGCAGCCTGATTATATTGCTTTTAGCCTTTTGCTGGAGCGCCGCGGCCAGACAGGCCGTTGGCTTGGACGCTATGAGTGTCGGCGCGGACGCTATGGCGCGCGGCGGCGCGTATTTAACCGCCGAACAGAGCGGCCACTATGTTTTTCAAAATTATGCTTTTTTGGGACGCCTTTCCGCGCCGCGCTTTTCTTTAACTGCGTTTGATTTGATCAGCGAAGTTGGTTATTTTTCCGCCGCGTACAGCCAGAATAATTTTAGTCTGGGTTTTTTGCGGGTGCAGGAGTCCGGCGGCGAATTGCGGGACAACGCTGGCAATCAGCGGGGCGGAGAAATCAGCTATACGGACAGCACAGTTTATGGCGCGTATGGTTTTGCCGCCGGTCGTTATGCGTTTGGTCTGCGCGGCAAATTGCAGAGCAAATATTTTTCCGAAGTGGATGTTTCGGCTGCCGGACTGGCGCTGGATCTGGCCGGCGCGTATCAGGCGCAGCCTTATCTAACTTTTGGCGCCGAGCTGGGCAATATTTTGGCGACGGATTTGTCCTGGTCAAACGGCCTGGTGGAAAATTACGGCCGCTCTTTGGGCTTGGGCGCGCTTTTCAAAGTTTGGGGCGCGGACGGATACTGGGCTGGCTATAAATGGCCGCTGCACGTGTACGCGGATGTGCGCGCGGTGGAGACGGATCATTTCTGGGGCGCCGGCGCGGAATACTGGCTGGGCAGCCACATCGCTTTACGCGGCGGCCTGAAGCAGACGCGCGACGCGCGCGGCGAGCAAAACGCCAAACTGCTGCAATTTACCGCCGGTTTGGGCTTCAATTTCGCCAATATTTATTTGGATTATGCTTATAACTCCGGCGATAATGTCGCGGGAAACATCACGCATTTTTTCACGCTCTCTTATTGGTGGGATGCGCCGCGGCCGCCGGAAACTAAAAAAGAAATCAAAAATGTCAAAGCTAAGAAAAAGGTTACTAAGAAAAAACCCAAGCGGACTTTCCGCTCTACTCTGGACAGCGCCAAATTGTAAATTTTTTTAAATTTGGTTGGCTTTTTTTGCCCGAATATTCTCCAGCGTGATTTCCAGATTTTGTTTGGCCAGGCTGTTCTGCGGATTGACCTTTAACGCCTTTTGAAAACAAGTCCGCGCGGCTTCGTAATTCTGCCGGTCGTTGTTCAGGTAGCTGCCGTAGCTGATAAAAATATGCTCATCTTCCACGCCGAGATCGATAGCCTTTTTCCAGTCCGCTGCCAATTCTTTTTGACTGGCTTTAAAATTTTTTTCTTTGAGCAGCGCGCGTCTCTGGTACAGCTTGCCGTCGCGGGGATTGATTTTGATCGCGTGGTCATAATCCGCCAGCGTGGCTTTGTAATTTTCCAGCCCGTAATATGCATTGGCGCGGTTGATGTAGTACGCCGGATTGGCCGGGTCCAGTTTAATTGCTTTGTTGTAGTCCAGCAGCGCTTTTTGGTAGAGATAGATTTGAATATAAGCGTTCGCGCGGCCAAAGTAACTCACTTTGTCTTGAGGATTGGTCTGAATGGCTTTGGTGTACTCCTTGATTGCGCTGTTGTAATTGCCAGCCTCGTATTTGCGCAAACCGCTGACGTTATATTTTTCCGCGGTGAGCGGCGCGCCGGATGCGGTAAAAAATAACAGATAAACGCCAACCGCGGCGGCGATTACCAGAGCGGCCAGCAAACCAAGCCCATAAGATATTCTTTCCTTTTTCAGCTTTTTCATGAATGCCCCCGCCTTGAAACTGCCCTTAATTATAGCATAAAGGTGTCTGAAAACTGTTAAAAACTTGAATTTATTTGAGCAAACTTACGATATCTTTATTGCAAGGAGCAGGTTATGCGCAGGATTATGCTAATGCTCTTGTTGGCAGTTTGGGGGTATGCTGAGCTTTTTTCCGGCTGTGTTGTCCGCGGCGGTCAGTGGGATAACTATGGTTTTACGGTGCGGCTGGACAGTGTTGCGCGCTCCTATACGACCGTCACTGCGGTCAACGGCAGATTTGCGCTGGATATTTTACCGGACAATTACAAATTGTCCGTAGCCGACCAAAACGGCAAAATTGTCGCCGTGGAACAAAACCCGGAGCTTGCCGCAGATTATCAGCTGCGCTTGACCGGCGCGTGGGCTAAAAATAATCTGCTGCTGGCGTTGACCACTTTAGTGATCACTGCGGCCATGCTGCTTTTGGCGGTCTTGGTCTGGGCGGTCAAGCGTCCGGCGCGGCGTTCCGTTTGTTTGCTGCTGCTGGCCGGCAGTTTCGCTCTCTACACCGCGACCGACGCCGCGCAGGACCTGCTGGCTTTGAGTGGTTTAGAATCGCCAGCCGGCGCCTTGTTTTTCTTGAAACATATCGGTTTGGCCTGGTTCGGTTATTTATTTTTCCGTTTCTGGCGCTCTGACTTTGGCTGGCTCCGGCTGCTGCCCCTTTCCGAAACGCTGATCATCAGCACCTGGCCGCTGCTGGGGCTGGACAGCGCTTTTGAAAATTTTTGGCTGTTTAGTTTTGCCCAGCTGCGCCTGCTGATCATGCTGCAATTGTTTTTGTTTTTGCTGGCCGGCATTCTGACCGTTTTCCTGCGCTGGCTGCGGGAAAAAGACAACTGGCGCAAACGCACTTTGGCGGTCACCCAGTCTGTTTTTGTGGCGCTGTTGTTTTTGTTTGGTACACTGGTGATCTGGCCGTTGCTCTACCGTCAAGGCGCGGAATTTTTTGACCGGCAGTATATTTTGACCGCGCTGATTTTTGGCTTGATTATTTTTGTCTGGCTGTCCTGCGCGGAAATTTACCAGCATGTTTTTCAAACGCAGTTATGTCTGGAGCGGCAGGAACGTTTAAGCGCGCTCGGCAAATTGGCTTCCGGTCTGGCGCATGAAATCAAAAATCCGCTGGCAGCTTTGCATAATCTGGTGACGGTTTTGCCGGAAAATTACCGGCGGGCAAAATTTCGCGCGGAGTTTATGGAGATCGTGCCGCGGCAGATCGAGCGGATCAATCAGCTAGTGTCCGGCTTGCTGGATTTGAGCCGCGCTGGCGACGGCCAAAAAGCTAAATTTAATCTCAGTCAGCTTTTGGAAAAAAGTCTGGCGCTGCTGACCGGACAGGCCGTCAAACAAAATGTTCAGATTGAGAAAAATATCGCGCCGGATATTTGGTTCAGAGGCCAGCCCAACGCGCTGGAACAGGTCTTTTTGGATCTGGGGCTCAACGCTCTGCAGGCTATGCCCCGGGGCGGAGTCTTAAAAGTAACGCTCAAGGAAAATAAAACCCTGATCTTTCAGGATAACGGCTGTGGCATCAGACCGGAGATTTTGCCGTATATTTTTAACCCGTTTGTCACGACCAAAAAATCCGGCACCGGCCTGGGTTTGAGCATTGTCAAAAAAATTCTCGACGAGCACAAAGTGAAAATAGAAATTGTTTCCCGACAAAAACAAGGCGCGTCGGCAACTTTATTTTTTTACTAGTTGTCCAGCCAGTTTGCGTAAATGCCGGTCGGCGGTGGATTCCAGATATTGGGCGGCGTCCGGCGGCAGCGCGTAGCCGCGTTTTTGACCCCAGGCCAGATATTTGCGCACCAGCCACGGGTCTTCGGAAGCGCGAGTCCAAAAGCTGGCAAAAAGCTCCGCCCAGTCCGGCTGCAAATCCAGCAGGCCAACGGCAAATTCCGCGCTGCCCAGCCGCTCCTGCAGCAATTGTTTTTTCTCAGCCGCGCTGCTTTTTTGCCAAAAGATTTCCAGAGCGGCCTGCCGCAAGTATTTATTAGCGTGTTCGAGAAATTTAGCGATTGTCGGCGCGGACTGTTCGGCGATATTGTTTTTGAGGATTTCCAGCTCGGCGGCGGATAAAAATTTTTTGTCCGTTAGATCCGGCGGCGGCGCATTTAGCGGAGCTTGTTTTTGGCCGCAAAAATTGCAAAACTTCGCCTCAAGATTGATGAGTTTTTTGCAGGCAGGACATTTTCTTTGCGCGCCGACCATAGCTGCTGTCTATTGTATGCTATAATTTTTTAATGCGCAAAGGATTTATTTATGTCCGTTTGCAGATTTATTTTACGCTGCTGGTTTTGGTTATCGGCAGCGCGTTATTTCTGACCTGGACTGTTTTGCAAAAAAATTTGCGCCTGCACGCGCAGCTCAAAGAAAATCTGCTGGTGCAGACTGTTCTGGATCAAATGGTTGAGGATTTAAAATACGCGGACAGCGTGGCGGTTTATCCTGACCGCGCGCAGACGACCGTGGCTGGCGTGGATTATTTGTATTTTCTGAATAATCAACGCCTGACGCGGCGCAAGGACGCCAATCTTTATTTGACACCGGCTAAAATTATTTTGCGAGAACTGTCTTTTGCGCAGGAAAATGGCTGGCTGCGCTTGGTTTTGGCTGGAGAAAATCAGCGCTGGGAAAGGATAGTGCGGCTTTGAAAAAAGGAATTATCTCCTTATGAAAAAAGGTTTCGCTTATCCGGCGGCGCTGTTTGTTTTGAGCATTTTGCTTCTGGCGGCGGCGTATTTTTCCCTGACGCTGGGTTTTTGGCGGCAGAGTATGCGCGCGGATCTGGCGGCGTTGCAAGCGCGTCAGATGGCTGAGAGCGCGGTGGTGTATTATAGAGAAAAACAACCGGCGTTCGCGCGGCAGCAGGGCAAATTAAAAATTGACCTTGACGCTTTGCTGATGCTGGAGGGGCTGGAGCTGGATTTCGGCGGCAGGGGCTTGCGTCTCGTGGCGATCTTGAACGATATTTATTTTGTAGGTTATGCTGGATTACCAGCCGCGCCGCAGGCTGTTTATGTGCTGCAGGCTAAAGATGGGGGAAAACCGACACCGTGGCGCGAATAATATTTTTCTTTTTATGTCTGGGTCTGCTCGGAGCGGAGTATCTGCCGAATAAAATTTTGGTGGAGTTAAAACCGGCGGACAAAACTATCCAGTCCTTGAGCGCGGCGGACGTTTCGCCGAGATTAGAGAAGCTGCTGTATAATTACGGCGCTGCGGAGATCAAAAAAATTTCCAGCTCGCCGCGCGGCCGCGGCCTGTTGCAATCCGCTGGCAGTTTTTTGGACAACTATTATTCCGTGGAATATCCGGCGACTATAAATGTGGAGCTGCTGGTCGAGATTTTGAAGAGCGACCCGGAAGTTGCCGACGCTCAGCCGGTCTTTATATATAGAATACAGGCGGCGCCGAATGAT
>JAITIE010000015.1 GCA_031279615.1 Candidatus Margulisiibacteriota bacterium
ATTTTTTCCGCTGGGAACTATTCTGATGTTTGATGGCACAGGCTGGCAGGACAATAAAACTCTGTACCGGCAGTGAACATACTCATAGTTTTACCGATGGTTACGCTGCTACTTCCGGCAGCGATCATACCCATACTCTCTCCGGCGGCAAAATAGAGAAAGCGGGAGAAAGTTTACCTTTTGACAACCGGCCGAGTTATTACACGCTGATTTATATCCGTAAATGCGCGTGACCGTTACAGTTCCGGCCGGACTTGGTTTCTTTTTGCTTCCGCCATTTTTTTGCGCCATTCATTTATTGCTTTGTGATTGCCGTTGAGCAGAACTTCCGGTACTTTGAGGCCACGAAAATTCGCCGGCCGCGTGTAATGCGGATGGTCAAAAGACACTCCGTCATAAAAAGTTTCGTTGATGATGGACTCCTCTTTGCCGACCACGCCGGGGAGCATGCGCGCGACGCTGTCCAGCAGGACCAGCGCGGGCAGCTCTCCGCCGGTCAGGACATAATCGCCGATCGAAATTTCATCCGTGACCAGCGGCATAATCCGCTCGTCGACGCCTTCATAATGTCCGCAGATGACCGTGATGTTTTTCTCGGCGGCCATTTCCCGCGCGAGTTTTTGCGTCCAGGGACGGCCTTGCGGACTGGTCAAAATCACGCGGCGTTTTCGGGGGAGCTTCAGCGCGGCGAGGCAGTCGTAAATCGGCTGCGCCAGCATGACCATGCCCGGTCCGCCGCCGAAAGGCTCATCGTCCGTCTTGTGATGTTTGTCCGCGGCAAAATCACGAATATTAACAATATTGATTTTCAGCAGTTTTTTTTTCTGCGCCCGTCCAATAATGGAAGCGCCGCAGTACGGCGCGAGGACTTCGGGGAAAATAGTCAGGATATTGAATTGCATCGGCTAAATACTAACTGTTATTCGCCAAAGAAACAATTTACCCTAAACCAAGTTTAGTCGAGCAGCCAATCCAAAATATTTACTTGCTTTATTCCGTTGTGCGAAGTCGGCGGCCAAAAATCCATAGTCAAAAGAATTTTGGGATTGTGATCGGGAATAGCCTCTAGCGAACGCAATTCTCTTTGCAGTGTTTTTTTATCCGTGACGCTGTCCGCCACCTGATAGTACTGCGTTTCATTAACTCCTTCCGCGACGAAATCCACTTCGGTTGTTTTTACTTTGCCGGTTTCCGGCACAAAAATGTTTACCTTGCCAACATAGGTTTTGTACCCGCGCCGCCGCAGCTCCAAATACACAATATTTTCTAGTAGGCGTCCTCTATCCGCTGGCTGATTGCCCAGCAGAAAATAGCGCAGGCCGAGGTCCACCAAATAGTATTTGTCCAAAGTCTTTAATAGGTTTTTCCCTTTGATATCGTAGCGGTTGAGCTTATACAAAATATAACTGTCGCAGAAGGCGTCTAAATAATTTTCCACCAGCGGAGCATATATTTTCTCTGTCCCTGCCGCGGTTAAAGTGTCGGTTATTTTTTTTATAGAAGAGATGTTGCCAATGTTATCGGCCATGAATTTTATAACTCGCTCCAACCGGCCGGCATTTTTGATTTGTTTGTTTTCCATAACATCTTTGAGCACAATAGTGTTGTATATGCCCTGCAGATAGTTTTTTATATCTTGTTTTTCCGTAAACTCCAGACTTTGCGGAAAGGAGCTGTTTTCCAAGTAGGCGGTAAATTTTTGCGGCAAATTTTCCCGGCCGGTCACGGAGATATATTCCTTAAACGACAGGGGCAAAATATGCAGTTCCAGATAACGACCGGCCAGCAGCGTGGCCCATTCTCCGGATTGAAATTTAGAATTTGAGCCGGTCAAATATAAATCAACATTTTCTTTGATAAACAAACCGTCCGCAGCGCGTTGAAAATCTTTGACGTTTTGAATTTCGTCTAAAAAAATATAATTTTTTTTGTCAGGCAAAAGGCGGGAGTTGATTTTACGGTACAGTTTCTGCCAGTCTAATAATTCGGTATATTCGGGGTCTTCCATATTCAGATTGATGATTTGTTCCGGCTGCACGCCACTGGACAAAAGATAGTTTTGATATATTTTGAACAAAGTTGATTTTCCGGAACGCCGCACGCCGGTTATGATTTTGACCAGATGTTTGTCTTTCCAGGCAATTAATCTGTCCAAATACAATGGCCTGTCGATAAGCATACTATACATTTTATACTAAAACTATCGATTTGTCGATAGTTTTGTAAAGATTTTTTATAAAACTATAAATTACTCGAAAGTTTTATAAAAAATATTACGGTGCGAGGACTTCGGGGAAAACGGTTAATATATTGAGCTTCATGCGGAATATTCCTCTAAATTTTTCAAATCAACTTTTATTATATCAGAAATTTCTTTGACAAAAATCGGAATAAGCGGGATGAGAATTTCTTTTTTGTTTTTGCGCACGACTAAAATATCATGAGCGGGCGATTGGATTATTTCCGCGGCCATGCCGATAAATTGGCCGTTCTGGTCATAAACTTTTTTTTGCCAAACATCTTCATATAAGACAGCATCTCCCGATGGTTTGACGGCGCTTTCGGCTTTTTGACCGCGCAGTTTTTCGGCGGCGCTCAGCGAGGTTATTTCAGACAGCTTGAGCAGGATATTGGTTTTATGCGGCCGCGCCGCCAGCGGAGTATATTTCTGCCCGCCGATAAAAATTTTGGAGATTTTAGAAAAAGCAAAATTACTGTACCGGCAGCGGAGTTTTAACTCACCCTTGACGCCGTGCGCGCCGACAATAACGCCGAGCAGATAAATGCTTTAGGCTCCCCTGATCTCTTGGACCACGCCGTCTTTGAGCAACACCTCGATGCCGCCGAGTTTTTTGTAGAGATTGTCGCCGGTCTTGATTGTCGTGATGCCCTGCACCGTGCCCTGCAAAAATTCCGAGCCGATTTTTAGTTCCTTGGCCTCGGCAATTTTTTTCTC
>JAITIE010000051.1 GCA_031279615.1 Candidatus Margulisiibacteriota bacterium
GTCCTGCTTGTAAATAACAGACAGTTTTCTTACGTCAGCCTGCAAAGCAGTTTGACCGTCAGCAACGACGGCAAGAGTTACCGGCTCAACTACCAGTTGCCGGAGCCGCTGGAATACGACACGGAGTATCATGTGACCGTAACCGCGCGCGACAAAAATAATTACTACGGCAGCAGCGGCAATATCCGTGTCCACGCTTATGTTTTCCGGACTATCCTTGACACTTTCCCGCCGGCTGCGCCGGATATCTCGCCGCTGGGTTACACTGATACCAGCCGCGCGCTGATCCGCATCACTGGCAATAAAGAAATTAAGAGTGATATTTTAGTTTACGTGAACGGCGTGCTGGAGCTGACCAATACGCAAAACTATGACCGTGCGGATTTTGACCTGACCTTAAATTTCCAAAACCAGCCGGCGGCGAGCATCAATATTACAGTTGAAGCGCGGGATAAGGCCGGCAATACTAGTCCGGCTTCCAGCGCTGTAACTTTTAATTTCGTGGATTTTTATAAAGAATACACGCCCAGCATCAATGTTCTGGCTCCAGCCGGCACATTTGACGGTGACGAAACCGTGTCGCTAAACGACGTCACGAACAGCGGCTATTATCCAGACGCCAGTGAAACATTGTGGATTTCCAGCGTCTGGGAATTGGTTTTCAGCGGCGCGCCCAATAAGAAAATCGAAGTTACCATACCTCTGGAGCCGGAGGCCGCGTCTTACAACAATCTGGCCGTTTATTATTTTGACGCGCAGGAATATAAATGGAAAATATTTGCCGACAATGCGGCGCAGTTAGCGGCGAACGGCGCGGTCAGCTTTGAGACTGACAAACCTGGGATGTACACGCTCGGCGCGGCGCTCAATAAAAACGCGACGATTGTGGAAAACTATAACGTGATTATCGCGCCCAATCCGGTGAAGCTAACCGAGGGGCCGCTGCATTTTGTCTACCGCGCGCCGAATAGCTGCAGCGCGGAACTGCGGATCTACACAATCAGCGGACGGCTGCTTTACAAAACGACCAAAGACCTGGCGGCCACGGGCGATTTTCCGGCGGAATTCACCTGGAGCGGTGAAAATGATTTCAACGACACCATCGGCAACGGAGCGTACATAGTTTTGCTCACGCTGACCGATCAAGTCACCGGCGAAAAACATGTCATTAAATCTAAATTTGCGGTGCTGAATTAGGAAACGCGTTACACGCGTTTAAATGACTGTCTATCGTTTATGATATAATGTTTATTATGAAATTAATATCAATAAATATTTTAACTTCTACAGCCAAACAATTAAAAAAAGATGGCTGGAAATTTGATTGGGATAAATCTTTCGGAGCGGTATCACAAAAAATTGCTTATTTTGACAATGACACAATTCAGGGATTGACAGAATTTGAGGAGGTGCCAAGTTCACGCTATAATATTATATACCGTCTAGAATTAGCCCCGGCAAATATTGGCAAAAACAAGAAAATTGACAATGTGGCCGGCATATTATTGGCCTATGTTGCCAAAGATTCTTTAGCCGCCGGATTTGATGGTTTTGTGGTTTTCGACAGCAAGACTATTTTGAAAGAGCACTACGTGAAAAAATATGGAGCGAAAATACTATACGGAGACCGGTTGTATTTTGACACTAAAGCCAGCAAAGCTTTGGTTGCTAAATACTTGAAAGAGGAACACCATGTCTAAAAATTTAGCTCTGGTTAAATCAAAAAGGAACATATCAAGTCATGATAATCGCAAGGCTATTGAGCTGTCTCAAAAATTAGGCAGGCCTTTAACCGCGAAAGAATATGGCTCATTAAAAATGCAGAAAGCTGGCGCTAGAGAGCCGCGCAATCTTATCTTCAAGAAAAACACTTATTCGCTGGAATAAATTATTGCCAAAAAGCCCGTTTACTTGGTATATTTACAGGCCGTTTTTGTGGTCCCGTAGCTCAGTCGGTAGAGCGATACACTTTTAATGTAGCGGTCGCGCGTTCGAATCGCGCCGGGATCACTTCTCTTTAGTCCAGCGCCAGCACAAACTCTTTGAAACGCGCCAAACCGCGCTGGATATTTTCCGGCGCGCAGGCATAGGAGAGACGGATATGTTTATCCGCGCCAAAACTGCTGCCCGGCACCACCGCGACATGCGCGTTTTCCAGCAAAGCGGCGGCCAATTCTTCGGAATTGCGGAGTTTCTGGCCTCGAAAAGATTTGCCGTACAAAGCGCTGACATCGGGAAAAGCATAAAACGCGCCCTGCGGACAACGGCAGGAAACCCCGTCAATTTTGTGAAAAGCCCCGCAGATCAGATCGCGCCGTTCCTGAAAAGCCGCCAGCATTTTGGCGACCGAAGCCTGATCGCCATTCAGCGCCTCGACTGCCGCGGCCTGAGCGATAGAAGTCGGATTGGAAAGCGACTGTGATTGAATAACAGTCATGGCTTTGATCACGTCCGCCGGCCCCGCGGCGTAACCGACACGCCAGCCGGTCATCGCATAAGCTTTGGAAACGCCGTTGACGATAATTGTCTTGGCGCGGATCTTTTCCGACAGCTGCGCGATAGAACAAAAACGCGCGCCGTCGTACAAAAAGCGCTCGTAAATTTCGTCGGAAATAATGTATAAATCTTTGTCCGCCAAGAAATCCGCGAGCGCCTGCAGTTTTGCGCGGCTGTAAACGCTGCCCGTAGGATTGGCGGGAGAATTAAGCACCAAAGCTTTCGTCCGGGGCGTGATATATTTTTGCAAATCAGCGGCTGTGATTTCAAAATTATTTTCCGCCGTCGTCGGGATAATCACCGGCCGCCCGCGCAAAAGCGTGACCATATCGGGATAACTCACCCAGTACGGCGCGGGGATCAGCGCCTCGTCACCGCTGTTCAAAATCGCCTGAAACAAAGTAAAGAGCGTGTGTTTGGCTCCGGCGTTGATGATTAACTGATTCAATTCGTAAGACAGGCCGTTCTCGCGCCGCAATTTATTCTGCACAGCCGAGCGGAGCGCCATCGTTCCAGACGCGGCGGTATATTTGGTCTGCCCGCCCCAAATGGCCTTGACCGCCGCGTCCTTGATATTCTCCGGCGTGTCAAAATCCGGCTCGCCCGCGCCGAAATTAATAACGTCAACGCCCTCAGCGCGCAGCTCAGCGGCGCGGGCTGAAACGGCCAGCGTCTTGGAGGGCCGCGCCCCGGCGACTGTTTCCGCTAAAGCCAGGCTCATAGACCGGCTGACTCCGCCAAAATAGAGGCGTGGCGCAGGGACTCCGGCGTGCCGGCGTCTGTCCAAAAACCCTTGAAAATATTGTACGTGCATTTTTTATCCGCAATATATTTATTATTGACATCGGTGATTTCCAGCTCGCCGCGGCCGGACGGTTTCAGCGTTTTGATCTGCTCAAAAACTTTGGCGTCATAAATATAAATGCCGGTCACGGCGTAAGCTGAGCGCGGCTTCGAAGGTTTTTCTTCAATGCCGGTAATTAAGCCGTCTTTGATCTGCGCCACGCCGAAACGCTGTGGATCGGTGACTTCCTTGAGCAGTAATTTCGCGCCGCCGCCCTGCTTTTCGTACTCCTGAAGATACGGCGTCAGATCATCCTGAAAAATATTGTCGCCAAGTATTACGGTCATATTGTCACCACCGGCAAAATTCTCGGCCAAACCCAGAGCCTGCGCGATACCGCCGGCCTCATCCTGCACTTTGTAAGTAAAACGGCAGTTAAAATCTTTGCCGGAGCCGAGCAGATTGACCACCGCGCCGACATGCTCGGTGCCGGTCACGATCAGGATTTCTTTAATACCCGCCTGCAGCAACCGCTCGAGCGGATAATAAATCATCGGCTTGCGGCCGACCGGCAGTAAATGCTTATTCGTCACCTTAGTCAGCGGATACAAACGCGAGCCGGTGCCGCCCGCCAACACTACGCCTTTCATTGCCTGCTCCTTTTAAGCCAAAACATTTTCCTCTGCTGACACGATAATCGATTCAAAAATCAGCCGTCCGTCAGTATTGCCCAGCGCGGCCTCGGCACAGCGTTCGGGATGCGGCATCATGCCCAGCACATTGCCCCGCGCATTGCAAAGACCGGCGATATTGTGCCGCGAGCCGTTGGGATTGCTCTCTTTCGTTACCTCGCCAGCCGCGTCGCAGTATTTGAAAACCACCTGCCCGTTTTTTTCCAGTTTTTCCAGCGTCGCGTCGTCGCAATAATAATTGCCCTCGCCGTGCGCGATCGGCACGCGGAGCACGTCTTTGTCAATTTTCCGCGTAAAAAGCGTGTTCTTATTTTCGACCTTGAGAAACACATCTTTGCAGATAAAATTCAGATCGCGGTTGCGGTGCAGGACGCCGGGCAGCAAACCGGCCTCGACCAAAATCTGAAAACCGTTGCAGATACCGATCACCCGTCCGCCGCGGTCGGCGTAGTCTTTGACTTTACTCATAATCGGCGCGAATCTGGCGATCGCCCCGCAGCGCAGATAATCGCCGTAAGAAAAACCGCCCGGGATGATCAAACAATTCGCGCCCTGCGGGTCTTGAAAATCCGGCGGCAAATCCGCGGCGCCGCTCCAGATCACCACGGCCTCCTCGCCGGAGATTTTACCCGCCGCGTAATAACAGTCATGCTCGCAGTTACTGCCAGGGAAAAGAAGAACACCAAATTTCATAATATTAAAGTATACATCTCCCTATATTTTATAAATATACCTTACGCCGTGCCTCGCTTGACAAGCAAAGCAAAGTTAAGTGAGGCCTGCAAACGCGCAAAGTGCACGCCGTAAATTTCATTTATTTTTCGCCTCGTCCCAGCGGTCAATTAAAGGCACAAACATATTCATAATCAGTATCGAGTAACACACGCCCTCGGGATAACCGCCCCAGAGGCGAATCACGGACGTCAGTATACCGCAGCCCGTGGCGAAAATCCACTTGCCGCGCCGCGTCATGGGCGAAGTCGTGTAATCGGTCGCCATGAAAAAAGCGCCGAGCAGCAAGCCGCCGGCCAATAAATGGAACACCGCGTCCTCTCCGGCCAGAAACATAAACAACGCGACCGTGCCGAGATAACCCAGCGGTATGCGCCAGTCAATTACCCGGCGGCAAAGCAGATAAGCCGCGCCCAGCAGCAAAGCCAGCGCGGAAGTCTCGCCCAGCGAGCCGGCAATATTGCCCCAAAACAAGTCCCAATAATGAACCACGGATTCAACCGCTCCGGTCTGGACCGCCGCGCTGGTGACAGTGTCAAGCAGCTGGCCGGTTTTGGCCAAAGCCAGCGGCGTGGCGGTCGTCAGCACATCAAAAGGACGCGTCCAGCTCGTCATAAACAGCGGGAATGACGCCAGCAAAAAGGCGCGGCCGCTCAAAGCCGGATTGAAAATATTATGCCCCAGCCCGCCGAATAATTCTTTGACTACCAAAATGGCGAACACCGCGCCCCAGGCTGCTGCCCACAATGGTAAAGTCGGTGGCAAAACAAAAGCCAGGAGCAGGCCGGTCACCACCGCGGACAGGTCATTGAGATAATTTTTTCTGCGGAAAAACAACGCCGCTAAATATTCGGTCAGGACCGCCGCGCCGACGCAGACCGCTGTCAGCCAGACTGCCCGCCAGCCAAAAAAGAACACCGCGGCCAGCCAGGCGGGAATTAAAGCAATTAAAACATCGCGCATCAAAACCGGCGTGGTTACTCCGGAGTGTAAATGCGGCGAGACGGCTA
>JAITIE010000064.1 GCA_031279615.1 Candidatus Margulisiibacteriota bacterium
TTCTCTCGCCTGCGGCGAGGACTGTACAGTTAGCAGATACTCTCTCTATACATAAAAAGCGCCTGCTAAAACATACACCCTTAACGGCAGCCTCATTGCCCTGCTTACGCAGGGCAAGATGGTACAGATTACATTAAATGTCTTTATTTTAAAAACTATCAATGTAATCGTACCGTATGCTACGGCAGTCCATTAAGCCGGGTTCTGTTTCTCAGACGATCATTTATCTAGGCCGGCCGTCACCGACCGGCTCAAGCAAGCAACCCGGGACTGTTAACGAGGCGGGCGCTCTCGTCCTCTATTTGCTCTTGCTCCGCGCAGAGTTTACCTCTTTTCACTACAGCACGGCTTGTCCGGCTGTCCGCCTAAACGGACTACCAAATAGCCGCCTGTACATCGTCTCTGTGGCACTAGTCCTCGCCTTGCGGCCGCAGTTGTTTCTCCTGACGGAGAAAGACAATTGCCGCCCACGGCGGACACCCGTTAGGTGCTGCGCTGCCCGCGGGAGCCCGGACTTTCCTCGGCGGCCCAAAAGCCGACGCGATCGTCTCGTCTGCCGCGGGGCAAGTATAACACGATACCCAACATTCGCCGCGTTACCTGCGGTTCCGGTCGTACAGATACAAAACAAAATACTCGGCAAAACAAACGGCCAGCGCGCCGCCCGCCGCCAGGATTTCTGGAACGCCAAGACGCAGGAATAAACTCAAAAGCGCGACCAAAGTAAAAAGAGGTAAAAAAATCATTAAAAACAGCAGACGCCAGAAATAAGCTTTAGGGCAGGACAGCTGGTCAATTTTTGCCTGGCAGAGCTGGCAGCCGCCGCAGTTTTTCAGCATTGGCGCACGAATTGTTCGGCGGCCTGGAGCAAACGCGCCACTTCTGCATCACCCGCCGCCTCGCAGTAGACGCGCAACAGCGGCTCTGTCCCCGAGGCGCGGAATAATATCCAGCTCTCGTCAGCAAAATGGATCTTAATGCCGTCAAATTTTTCTTTGTTCTTCACCGTTTTGGCCAAAAAATCCGGCGGCAAATCTTTGTCCAGAGTCTGCATGGCTTTTTCTTTAACCGCATTAGTCAAATGCAAATCCAGCCGGTCGTAACAATGCGCGCCGAAACGTTTTTCCAGATCCGCGTAAATCTGCTCCAGCGGTTTTTGCTCCTGCGCGGCCAGTTCGCAGAGATACAGCGAATTGAGTATGCCATCGCGGTCCGGAATATTGCCGGAAGCTGAATACCCGCCGGATTCCTCGCCGCCGAGCAGCACGCCGCCTTTGAGTATCTCCTCGGCGATATATTTGAAACCGATTTTGGTGACCACGACTTCCCGCCGCAGCTCCACGGCCAGTTTATCCAGCAATTTGGCGCCGTTAAAAGCGTGCACGAGTTTGCCGGACTTGCCTAGATTTTCCGCGAAATGATGGAATAAAATCGAAAAAACTTTTTGCGAATTGATGAATTGTCCGTCACTGCCGCAGGCGCCGTTGCGGTCGGCGTCGCCGTCCAGAATCAGCCCGACGGCAAAATTTTCACCAGCTTTTTTAATGGTCTCCATAAAGTCCGGCACATTGCAGGCCAGCGGCTCGGGATTGAAACCGCCAAATTTGGTGTCGCGCTGATTATTAATCTCCACGCTGTCTATGCCGTGCCGCGCCAGCAGACCGGAGATGTAGCCGCTGCCCGAGCCAAACAGGGGATCGATAAAAATTTTCAAGCCGCTTTTTTGAATTTTGGCAAAATCGATACGCGCTTCTATGTATTTAAAAAACTCTTCCTGCGGGTCGTACAGCTCAAATTTGCCGCCGGATTTTTTCACGGGGTTTTTGTCCAAAAAAGCCATGATGCCGTCGGTCGTCTCCGGAAAAGACGAACAACCCTGCGGCTCCTTGACCTTGAAGCCGTTGTACTGCGGCGGATTGTGCGACGCCGTGATCATCACGCCGCCGGTCAACCCTTGCTCGCGCACGACAAAAGACACCACCTGAGTGGGACAGGCCTGCGCCGTCAAAACCGCGCGGCCGCCGTTGGCCGCGATGACCTCCGCAACTCTCCGCGCAAAAATTTCCGAATCGGCGCGGCGGTCGTAGCCGACAAAAAAACCTTTATCCGCCGCGCCGCGGTTTTTATAATAATCGCTGTAAGCCTGCGCCACCCGCTCGACATTGGCCAGCGTAAAATCACCGTCCATCGTGTCACGCCAGCCGTCCGTGCCAAATTTTACCGTCATCACCGCTCCCGCATTTCGATTATTTCCGGCAGCAAAACAAAATCAACCTGCCCATTATATTGGGTCAGCAGTTTTTTTAAAACCCTCTTGGTCGCCGGACGCGTGCTGTGGCAGATCGCCACCACACTGCCGCGGCGGCGGGCGATACTGACCGCTTCGGCAAAACGCCGCGCGATGTATTCCTCGGTCTGCACGCCGTCGAGGAAAATGTCGTTGCGCGCGGACGGGATGCTGTGCCTGCGCGCGGCGGCCTGCGCGCGCGAATTGACCGTCGTATTGCTGTCCAGGAAATAGAGATCTCCCCCGCGCTCGCTCAAAACGCTCATAAAACGCTCCATCATTGCCGCGTCCGCGGAGAGAATCGAACCCTGATGATTGTTGAGGCCGGACGCCTGCGGCACAGAGGCAAAAGCTTTATTCAGCATATAGCGGATATTTGCCGCCGAATAACCGCTTTCCACACGCACCGGATAAGCCTCTCTATTGCCCAGCGGCGTCCATGGCAAATGCACCAGCACAGCATGGCGTCCGGACGCGGCTATCGCCGCGGCGGCAGCGGTGGAATACGGCTGCGCGGGTATCACGGCAAAAGTCAGGGGATATTCCAGCGCGGCCAAAGTTTTAGCTTCGGCCAAGGAATAACCGACATCATCGACCACGACAGCCATTTTGGGGTTGGCCTGCGCCGCGGCCAAGCATAAAATCAAAATTAAAAATAAAATTTTGCCTGTCCGCAGGCGGCGTCCGGCCATTATTTCTTACTTTAGATTACGCAAATATTTAAGCGCATATTGCAATTGCTCGTCTTTGTCTTCGCTGTATTTGTAATTCGGGTCTTTCAGCGCGGCTTCGATCGAGGCTGTCGGGATTTCCACCACATAGTTGGGCGAAATGCCGACTTTGTTAATATCCTTGCCGTCGGGCGTCAGGTACTTGGCCACCGTAACCAAAATCGCCGAGCCGTCGGAAAGCGGACGGATATTTTGCACGGAAGCCTTGCCAAAAGACTGCGTGCCGATCAGAGCGCCGCGTTTATTGTCCGCCACCGCGCCGGCCAAAATTTCCGAAGCTGAAGCCGAGCCGCCGTTAAGCAAAATAACCAGCGGTTTGTCCGGCCATTGATAATCCACGCTGACCGTTTGAAAAGTCTCTTTGTTGCCGTAACGGTCTACCGTATGCACGACCTCGCCGCCCGGCAGGAAAATCGAAGAGATGGCAATCGCCTCGTCGAGCAGTCCGCCGCCGTTATTGCGCAAATCCAAAATCAGGCTTTGCAGACCCTGTTTGTCCAGCTCCTCCAGCGCGTCCGCCACTTCACTGTAAGTCTGTTTGCTCTCAAAGGTGTTCAGCATGATGTAGCCGATCTTTTTTTCCGCGTCGAGCATTTTTTTACGGCTGACTGATTTGATCTTGATATTGTCGCGCACCAAAACGTATTCTTTGGGTTTCTCATTCATCGTGCGCAGGATCAGCAGCTTGACTTTCGTGTCTTTGGCGCCGCGGATCAAAGACACGGCCTGATCCAGTGACATATCCTCTGTGGATTTGCCGTTGATTTCCAAAATCTTGTCGCCGGATTTCAAACCGGCTTTTTCCGCCGGCGTGTCCTCGATCGGCGCGATCACCGTCAGAGACTCGTCTTTCATGCCGAGCTGTATGCCCACACCGGCAAAATTGCCGTTGAGATGCGTCTGCATCTCCGCATAGCCTTCCGGATCGACAAACCTGGTGTACGGGTCTTCCAGCGAACGCAGCATGCCGCGGATCGAGCCGTAAATCAGCTTGTCGTCTTTGACTTCCGGCTCGATATACTGCGTGCGGACAATGCCCAGCACTTGATAGAGCAACCCCCAGGTTACTTCCGGGCGCGCCGCGGTCAAAATCTGAATGCTGAAACCCAGCGTAAACGCCATCACGCCGAAAATTACAGCGGTCGATAATTTTATTTTTTTTGGTCTGGACATCGGCGCCTATTTTAGCACACTATTGTGGCGGCAGGTACGGCAGAGGATCGGTAGTCTCGCCGTCGACCCTGACCTCGAAATGCAGGTGCGGGCCGGTCGCCACGCCCGAACTGCCGACCAGACCGATCACCTGGCCTTTGTTCACCTTGTCGCCTTCTTTCACATTTTGTTTGGAAAGATGGCCGTACAGCGTGGCCAAACCCTTGCCGTGATCGACCACTATCGCGCGCCCGTAGCCGCCGTGCCACGCCGACAAAATCACCACGCCGGAATCCGCCGCCTTGACCGGCGTGCCGGAAGCCGCCGCAATGTCAATACCGCTGTGCGTCCGCCAGACTTTGAAAACCGGATGAAAACGCCGGCCGTACTGCGAGGTCAGCACGCCTTTGAGCGGCCAGATGTA
>JAITIE010000126.1 GCA_031279615.1 Candidatus Margulisiibacteriota bacterium
TTCTCCTTTTGTTATTTAATCCATACCTAATAGGTAGGGATTGTACGCTTTTTCCCATTGAATGTCAATCTATGCCCAATCTTTGCCTGTCCCCTGATTAATCTATGCCTGTCCCCAAATCCGAAATCTATGCCTGTCCCCAACTCCGGTCCCCAAATCCGTCCCCAAATCCCTTTTTCCAGACAACTTCTAACATTTAAACATTTATTGAATGTCAATCTATGCCTGTCCCTTGATTGTCCCTTGATTAAAGCATGGCAAATATCTTTACCATCGCGAACACGGCATAGCGCTGAAGGTTACGTTCGCTTCTGGCAAAATATTTGCCGCGCTTTAACCGCACTCATTTGCTCAAATCACTTTTTCCAGACAATTTCTAACATTTTTGCCAACTGGCATAAATCTTGCAGCATACCCCGTATAAAAGTTGGCAAAAATTTCAAATTTTTGCGAAGGAGCAAGCTATGAAAAAAGCGACATTGTTTTGGGGTTTGCTGGCCGCACTGCTGGCGGCGGAATTTTCCGCGGAGGCGGTCACTACTATAGAGAGTCCGCTGAGCGGCCGGCAGACACTCACGCAAAATATCACGGAGCGGCCGCAGCCGGAAAAAATTTATCAGGATAAATTATTCGCGGAATTTGATTTTCAGACTGCCGAAACAGCCGCCGGATTGCAAATGACCGGTGCGCCCAAAAAAGCCGACTCGAGTTTTTCCCGTCTGCTTATTCAACTGGATAAAAATAAAAATCTGCTGGAACTGCGCCTTTACAGCCGAGCGGGGCAAGAAGTGCTTTCGCTTAAGAATACTTACGAGGAGCGGAGCGGCGTTTTCCTGCCGGCGCGCACCGAAGTGTTTTTAAGCGAGAGCAAACTCCGCGCCGTTACCGAGTATCGCAATATTCAATTCAATGGAGAAGTAAAATGAAAAAAATATTTTTCTTTCTATTATTGTTGTGTATGTTAGGCGCTTGGCTGGCGGCGGAAATCCAGCCGGTCAATTTGCGCGCTTTGCCGGAGCACATGCGCTCTTACAAAAATTACCTGGTGGTTTTTGTGCACGGTATGAACGGCGACGCCAAGGCCTGGACCGAGTTAAAAAAACGTCTGCCGGAATTAGTCGGCGATCCGGATTTTGCCGGACATCTTTTTGCCTATACTCTTGCTAACCCCAACACCGCTTATTACGGCAACGCCGCGGAATTAAAAGACTGGCTGGCCGCCGCCCGCCGGGAATTTATAACCGCGCATCCCGATTGGCCGCCGGACAAAATTCCGGCCAAATTCATTTTGCTGACCCACAGCATGGGCGCGTTGACCGCGCGGTCGTATATTTATTCTGACGCGCTGGCGGAGTCGCGCGTAAACCCCAAAAATTTTCCGCGCGGTTTTTATCAGGACGATGTGCAAAAGGCGGTCTTTCTCGCGCCGCCGCACCGCGGTTCGAGCATGGCGGATTTTATTTATCACTACATGCTTTCCGACGAGGGCTATCATGTTGGCGCGGCCAATGTTTTGCGTCAGGCCCGGGATGTTTACGAGCGGTTAATGCCGGTTCCAAAAATGCTGGAACAACTCGAGAAAAACGGCGTTAGCCTGAATTTTGATTTACTGCCGGATTTGCAGAGACTGCGGGATGATTTTTACCGGATTTTTGAGGAGTACGAATTTAGTCTGCGTTTGGCCGACGGCAGCAAGTATCTTTATTCTCTATACGAGTTGCGGGATAAAATTGCCCAACTGACCGAGCTGTACAATCCGCTTTACCGCCTGCAGCAGATATTTACCGAGTTGGATTCCGCGCCGCTCCTGGCTTTCCCGACGCTGAAAATTCTGGTGGAAGCCAATAATTATCTGGCTTCATATATTGTTAAAGAATTAATAGACCTCTTGCTGACGCAGTGTTTTTTGAAACAACAGATAGAAGAAGGCGCGGTGCGGTCTTTATTGAGCCACAGCCCGGTGACGATGGTTTTGAATAGGGCGTCTTTGCCGCCGGATTATGACCCGGTGCTGTACCGCAATGTCATTCCGCGCGGGCTGGTCGCTTTTGACCGGCGGCATACAGAGGCTTTCAATCAATTGTTTTACGACAACCTGCCCGCGCTGCTGGGGCTTGCCAAAGAGGCTGCCGTTTTTACGCCGTCCAGTTTTGTTTCTGGTTTGGCCGCCAATGCCTATCAGATCAAGTTGCTGTCCTCGCCGGAATATCGGCGGTTGCCCTCGGGCGAAGCGCGCCTGCTGTCCCTGCTGATGAGTTACACGCGCGGCCTTTTTACCGTGGAGGGCGACGGCGCGGTGGATATAGACAGCCTGCATGGCCAGGATATTCCCAGTCTGGCCGCCGCCAAAAATTATTACAAAAATTTTGCGCATGACGATTTGTCGGACTACTTTGACCGTGGTTTTCTGGAGGACACTGTCGAGGCTGAAGCCGCCTGCGTGGTGGTCGAGCTGGCTTTGAATGCTTTTGGCTGGACTACGCCGCCGGGTGTGCGCGGCGCGATCCGCGCCGCGCCTTTGTTCAATTTTATTGCGGTGGTCGTCCAGCGGCAGGAAGCTTTGGCGCAGGATTTTCTCGCGCACAATAATATTTTACTGCCGCAAAATTCCCTGCCGCAGATCGAGCAGTCTTTGTACGACGCGCCGCTGCTGGTTTTGCAGAATATTTACACTGTTTCCGGCAATGAACAAATTGAGTTGAGCCCTGACGCTTTGCAGGAGCAGACCGCCGCCGGCCAGACCAATACTACACTCCCGCTGCGCCGCGGCGCCAAGACTTTTTATCTGCCGCTGGCTTACAATGTCAAAGCCCCGCAGGTGCGTCTCTCCGCCGAGCTTTACGATCTGGCGCCGCATCTGGCCAAGCTGGAGTATTCTTTCAATTTCGCGCCGTACACCGCCGCGCCGGTCGACAAATGGGGCGCGGTGACCCTGCCGGATTTTTCCGTGGCGGAAGGCCAGAATATTATTGCTTTTCGCGCCGTTAACCGTGTTGGCCGCACCGCCGAGCAATTTTTACGCATCATTCGTTCCAGCACGCCGCTGCTGGCTTCGGAAATTTTCCCCGAGCCTTTTGCCGCGGTCAATACCGGCAATCTGACGCTCGGCCTCATTTTATACAATGCGCAATTTGTGACTGACAATCTGGGCGTGTCCAGCATCGACGAGCTGATCGTTGACGGAGAAAAATTGAATCCCGGCCAGTACACTTTGTCCCGCGGCTCCAACCATGCTTACCGCAATTATCTCAAACTCAGCGCGCCGCTGACTCTGGGCGAAGGCCGGCATACGGTTTCGCTCCAGGCGCGCGATGTTTACGGTCATCATAATTCCACCAATTGGTTTTTTACGGTGGACGCTTCACCGCCGGAGATATATATAGAAGAGCTCTGGCCGGTTTCTATTGGACAGATGCTGACAGTAAATTACGTTATTTCTGATAATTTTACGGTTTTGAATGATTTGCAGATCAATTTACGGACTGATGAGGAGATTTTAAGCAGTAGAAATTATACGCTGGCCGGAGCCGGCCTGCAGCAGGAATTATTTACGGTCGGCGACTGGCCGGATGGCGAGTATATTTTGGAGATTGGCGCGGCGGATCAGGCCGGCAATCGCGCCGCGCGCCGGATGGCGGTCATTGTCGACAATCAGCCGCCGCGTATTTCCTGGCAAAAAAACGAGAACACCGCCGAATTTATTTTAACGGCCAGTGAAAAAATATCCGGTCAGGTCATTCTCGCGCGCGAGCAACTGCGCGTCCCGCTGCCATTAAGTCAGGTTACGGAAAATATTTATGCCGCGGATTTTTCCGGTTTGCCGGACGGCGTTTATACCGCGCGCGCCGAAGTCAGCGATCAGGCTGGCAATACGCTTGGTTTGGTCATGGACGATTTACAGCTAGACACGCGCGGTCCGCAAATTGTCAGCCTGCGCGCCGAGCCGGTCATTTTAAATGTGAATAATTCTTACCGGACGCGGATTATTTGCGCCGCGCCGGACGCGGTGTGGGCGGATGTCGTCATCAGCCATAAATCTTCCGGTCAGGAAATAATTAACGCGCCGCTGGAAACACGGGACGGAGTTTTTACACTAGAATGGCTGGCGGAGCAATATCCCCGCGGCGCGTATATTGCGCGGGTGATTGTGACAGACCGCTCTGGCCGGCAGACCGCGCGCGAGTGCGAGATTATTAAAGACGGCATCACTCCGGAAATTATTTTGCCTGCGGCCGGAGGGCAGGCCGGGGGTGTTGTTTCGGTGACCGGCAAGGCCGTGGATCCGGACTGGAACAACGCTCTGGATTTTGATTTTTATGCCTTGTACTGGGCCTCCGGCTGGCAGCCACTGCCGGAAAATCTGCGTGCTCTCGATCCGGCGGTCTGGCAGACGACCGGTTTGGAAACTCCACAACTCGACAGAACGCCGGACGCTCCGCGGAATGTTTCCTATCGCCAGTCTCCCGAAAACGGCCTGCTGGCCTGGTGGGACACGCGCGCCCTGTCCTCCGGCCAGTACACTTTGCTTTTGCTGGCCGCGGAGAAAAATCTGGGACCTGCGTCCGGCGCGGCGCGTCAGGTATTGGTCGAGCCGCCGCTGGAGAATCAAGCGGATTTCCGGGTGAGTCTGGAGCAAACTACTTCACAAAATGCAGTGTTTACGATAGTCAATCTGGGCGGCACGGCTAATATCAGTGCGGAAATCATTGATAAGTACGGCCATGTTGTGCGGCAGCATTTTTGGCCGGATGCGCCGGCCGCGCTGTATCTCGGCCAGCCGGAAATTTCTGCCGCCGGAGCTTATTTGTGGCAGGCCGCAAACTGGCATTTGCATTTGGCCGCGACAGAGAACAGCTCTTTCAATATCCTGCTGGCCGGCGTCGGCGAAGTGCTGTCCGCAGATCTTCCCTACACGCTCAATTCCGGCCTTTTGCAAATTAGCGGAGCGGCTGGCGGCGAGATTGTTTTTGCCCTGCGGCCGCAAACCGACGGTTTATTTATTAACACACAGGACAGCGCGCCGCTTTATATCGGCGCCAGTTGTTATCAGCCACCGGCCAATGCTTACTGGCTGTCAGCCAGACAGTCAAGCGGCGCGCTGAATTTAACCTGGGACGGCCGTTTAGCCGACGGCGGATATTCTGATAGCGGAGAGTATTACTTTCAACTATCATGTTATCATACGACCGGCGACGGCTTTAAGCGCGAAATAATTACTTTCAATATAGAGACGCCCTTTGCCGCGCAGAGCGGCGGTCTGACTCCGGCGGACGGCAGTTTTGACGCTTTTGGCGAGTTAAATAAAATTACTTTAGCTTACCAAGTGAATAAAGATAGTTATTTGCGCGCGGTCGTGCTGGACGAGTCCGGAGCGACGGTTTCGGTTTTGCCGGAGGAAAAAATTTTAGGTTCGGAACGCTTTAAGTATTTGAGCTGGAACGGCGCCTATCCTGATTTTGCCGGACGGCAGAGGCTGGTCAGCGGCAATTACCGTATTTTGCTGACTTTGCGCGCCTGCGACGGCTCGGCCGAACAGACCTGGCTTTATGACAATATCAGGATTCAAAATAATATTTCCGGCGATCTGGCGCGCCTTGAGCCGGTCGGCGAAGCTTTGCTTTTCAACGGCC
>JAITIE010000129.1 GCA_031279615.1 Candidatus Margulisiibacteriota bacterium
TACGTTTCATAACGCCAACCATACCATATATTCCACAGGTAAGGCTAAACGCTATAAAAAGCCACATGAATATATTAAATAATAATTCCATACTTATCACCTGACTATATTATACCACAAAACAGACAATTGACTTAGCCATTCATATTGTTGTAGTATCAACCTACGAGTCCACACAACAAAATGCAAGTTTATTGCTATAATCATCGATAATACTAAATATCCTG
Organism: Candidatus Margulisiibacteriota bacterium; assembly: GCA_031279615.1. Taxonomy (GTDB): domain Bacteria; phylum Margulisbacteria; class Termititenacia; order Termititenacales; family Termititenacaceae; genus Termititenax. The sequence goes on from JAITIE010000129.1 coordinate 228, forward strand.
TGTGGTATAATTATACAGGGGATTTGAGTATGATAATCAAAAAAGATAATACAAAAGACAAAATGCTTCTAGAATTTTCCAACGGTGACAAGGAAAAGTTTAATGAGGTTATGAAAAAATATGAATTTAAAGACGAACAGGCATTAATTAGATTTGTCCTAAGTGTTCTTTTGGTAACAGAGGATAATGAAATACAGATAAAACAAGACGGAGATTATACGCCAGTAATTCCGGCGGAACATTCTATTAAAAAAGGCAAATGATATGCCAAAGAAAAGCTTGGACAATTTTGACCCAAAGCGAGAAATGCAGTCAATTCAAAATACGCTGGGCAAAATAATCCACCCGGATCAATTTGCAACAGTATTTTGTAATGCTGCGAGAGCCCAATCTAATATTAAGGAATGTTTAGCGGAAAGTGTGCGGGACGTATTGATAAAAGATAAAAAAATAGATAAATACATTCAAGATATGTTTAGAAAAGTAATTAATGATGATAAAAAATTATTTATGATAAATATCGGGCGGGGAGCTAGAGACTTATTCTTTATAATTTTTGGAAGTATTCTTACTTTTATTCTTAATTTATTGGCAAAAAAGTTAGGGATTTAGAAATCAAAGATTTGTTCGTATATTATTTCACTATAACTTCACACGTTCCGTAAAGTTGTTCTGCCCAAGTTGTTCCAAATAAATTTTATTTTTGTCTGAAATTTTTTATTCACTTTCTGTTGTTAAATTTTTCTACAAAACTCATCAGTGGTCATATTTATTTATAACATATTCCTTAATTTCTTCATCGCTCATCATATCCAGCTTTTCATTCATAAAATATTTTTAAGCATTTAGAAATATATTATTCAAAAAGTTAAAATTCTGCCCTTAAAAATATAGTTTCAATACCACTCCGACATAACATCATCAATATCCCTATTATCTATTTCGGATTTAGAATAAACTTCCGCCGGGTCAAAACCTAAAGTATCCTCAAATTTCTTAATTTTTTCTTCAAGAATGGTTTTGGTTTCGTCGCTGTTTTCTGTATCTTTTATATATCTTTTCATATTTTTTTTCTTTCTGCTCTATAAGACCCTCTATGGAATTATACAACTTTTTCGTATAGTCATCATCAAAGAATTTTATAAAAGAACTCAATACTATATCGTAAGCAATTTTAATTTGTTGCAAATATTTTCACCACCTAAAAATTGTCCGTACTTACGGAGCGAATATCTTTGCCGCCACGCGCCGTGGCCTCTCACTTAACGTCGCTCACGCTTGTTAAGTTCGAGCCAAAACGCGCTTACGGCAAAATATTCGCTCCTAAAATATTTCGTGCCGGCAACATTTATAAAACTCACTTGCTTACACAGAAGTAATTACACATCTATCGAAAAAATATACGTGTAAAACGCGGCGAATTTTTCCGTTACTTTCAAGGCGGAATTGATAGATTTGTCATTTCCCGCCAAAAATGGTAAAAAATAGGCTCCGATTGGACAACGAAAGGAGCAAAAAATGGTCACTTACAAAGAATTAGGTTTGGTCAACACGCAGGAGTTGTTTGCCAAAGCGGTTAAGGGCGGCTACGCGCTGCCGGCCTACAATTTCAATAACATGGAGCAGCTGCAGGCGATCATTCAAGCCTGCGTGGAAACTAAATCGCCGGTGATTTTGCAGGTCTCCAGTGGCGCGCGCAAGTACGCCAATCAGACGCTGCTGCGTTACATGGCGCAAGGCGCGGTGCAGTACGCTCAGGAACTGGGCTATGCCATACCGATAGTCCTGCATCTTGATCACGGCGACACTTATGAGCTGTGCCAGAGCTGCATCGAGTACGGTTTTTCGTCCGTGATGATCGACGGCTCGCATTACCCTTACGCGGAAAACATCGCGCTGACTAAAAAAGTTGTGGAGTACGCGCATCAGCACAATGTGACCGTGGAGGGTGAGCTGGGCGTGCTGGCCGGCATCGAGGATGAGGTTTCCGCGGAGACGCACACCTATACCCGTCCTGAGGAAGTCGAGGATTTTGTCCAAAAAACCGGCGTGGACAGCCTGGCGATTTCGATCGGCACCTCGCACGGCGCTTTCAAATTCAAGCCCGGTCAAAAACCGCAGATCCGTCTGGATATTTTGGCGGAGATCGAGAAACGCATTCCGGGTTTTCCGATTGTTCTGCACGGTTCGTCGTCTGTGCCGCGGGAATACGTGGAGATGATCAACAAATACGGCGGTAAAATGGAAGCGGCGATCGGCATTCCCGAGGAGCAGCTGCGCGCGGCTGCTAAATCCGCGGTTTGTAAGATAAACATTGATTCCGACGGGCGTCTGGCGATGACCGCTGCGGTGCGCAAAGTTTTTGCCGAGAAACCGGCTGAATTTGACCCGCGTAAATATCTCGGCCCGGCCAGAGATTTATTAAAAGAATTGTACAAGCGCAAGAATATCGAAGTTTTGGGCTCGGCCGGCAAAGCCTAGATTGTATATACATTGTATGCGCGCTGTGCATACAAGCAAGTATTCAAAATCTAAAAAGGAGTTTTAACCGCAATGTTGACCGTTGACTTAAAAAAAATGGAGCAGGGCAACTCGATCTTTGAAAGAGAGGTCAGGAAACTTGAGACGCCGGTCTGCCAGCTATTCCTCGATGAGCAGGGACGCGCCGCGCCAGTGGCTTTTAATCCTGAAGGCAAGCCGCTGAACGCCAGGGTTGCCGGACCGGTGGCCGCGGAATTTAGTCATTTGGTCAAGGCCAGTGGCAACAGGCTTTTAACGGCCAAAAGAAAAAATTTGAGTCCGGCGACAGGCCGGCGCGTGGCCGTGCTTTTTTCCGGCGGACCGGCGGCCGGCGGGCACAATGTGGTGGCTGGACTGAAAGCCGTGCTGGGCGGACAAAATATTCTGCTGGGCGTGCGCGGCGGGCCGCAGGGACTGCTGGCAGGAAATTTGTTTACGATTGCCGACAAGGACGCGCGGCGGATTTTAAACACTGGCGGTTTTGATTTTTTGGGTTCGGACCGCACCAAAATAAAAACTCCCGAACAGTTTGCGCAGGTAAAAAAAATCTGCGATAAAAATAAATTAAATGCTCTGGTCATTATTGGCGGCGATGATTCCAATACCAACGCCGCGCTGCTGGCCGAGTATCTGTATCCTGAAGTGCAGGTGATCGGCGTGCCGAAAACCATTGACGGCGATTTGCAGGCCGGCAAATTTCTGCCGATTTCTTTTGGTTTTGACACCGCGACAAAAATTTACGCCGAGCTGGTGGGTAATATTTTGCAGGACACTCCGTCTTCACGCAAATACTGGCATTTCATCAAGCTCATGGGGCGCGCGGCTTCGCATGTGGCGCTGGAAGTGGCTTTGCAGACGCGGCCAGCGGTGGCGCTGATCTCCGAGGAGATTGCCGCTAAAAAAATTCCTTTGCGGAAAATCGTGGACAGCCTCGCGCGGACGGTGATTCAGCGCGCCAAAAAAGGCCTCCGGCACGGCGTGGTGGTCATACCCGAAGGCTTGATCGAGTTTATTCCCGATCTGACCGACCTGCTCAAAACGCTCAATGACCTGCTGGCGCGGCATGTTTCTAGTTTGAAAAGTTTAACGCTGGCCAAACGCCGCGAATTTGCCGCCAAAGAATTGCAGTCCGGGCAGGCCGCGCTTTTCAAGTCTCTGCCGGATTATCTTCAAGAAATGCTTTTGCTGGACCGTGACTCGCACGGCAATTTGCAGGTCTCGCAGATCCCGACCGAAAAACTATTGATCGACATGACGGCGGCGCGCGTCAAACAGCTTTCGCCAGGCACGCCGTTTTCCACCAACAGTCACTTTTTTGGCTACGAAGGCCGCTGTGGCGCGCCGTCGCTTTTTGACGCGGCGTTTACTTTCAATCTAGGCTTGACTGCCGGTTCGCTGATTTTGGACAAGCGCACCGGTTACATGGCCGCATTGAGCGATCTAAACAAAGGCGGCCGCGTACTGGCTATTCCCCTGACCGGCCTCATCAATGTCGAGAAACGCCATGGCCAGGACGAAATGGTCATTGCCAAAGCGCTGGTTAAAACTAACTCTCCGGCTTTCAAATTTTTGGCGGCGCGGCGCCGGGCCTGGAGCGCGGCCGATTTATTTGCCTCGCCGGGTCCGCGGCAGCTCTGGGGACCGGCCGCGCGGCAATTGCCTATTTCAGTGGCGCTCAATCAGGGTTACGCCAGTTTGAATTTTAAGCTATAATATTAGAGGGGTAGAGTTTATGGCGGAAGAGCTGGAAAATAACACCGGCGCCCAGCCGGAGAAATCGACAGAGTTAAATTCCACGGCGGAACAGACGCTTTCGGAACCCGCGTTGCCGGCAGAAGAGCTTGAAGAACACAAATCTCCTTTTGCCGACGGAGAAGCGGCGTTGTCCGGTATGGTGTCTTCTGTGCTGAGGCCACAGGACGAAAAAGAACGCGAGAAAATCGAAAAAGAATTCAAAAAGCGTCAGAAACGATTAGAGCAACGGAAAAACGGCGCGGGTTTTGCCTGGAAAACTTTATTGGCTTGGCTGCTGATCCTCGTTGCCGCGCTGCTGATTTGGTTTGCCGTGCAGCCGCTCAAAACTGCCGTGGTCAAATCGTGGCAAAAAATAATTTACGCTCGTCCGCCCAAAAATCTGGCGGTGCTGAAACACGATCAACTGGTTTTTGAAGACACTTTCCGCTTCAAGGCCAGGACCAATTTGCTGGCCGACAAAGCCACGCTGATTATTTCCCGCGGCTCAAAACATGAGAGCATTGCCGGCAAAATCGTGTCGCGGGATGACCGGACTTTGGTCTGGGAATTTCTGGCCGGTCGTTTGGCCAAAGGCAGTTACACTTACAAGGCCTATCTCAAAAATACGGCCAGCTCTCAATTAAAAGAAATTCATGGTGTTTTTGAGGTAAAATAATCGATATATAAGCAGTATGTCTTAAAGGGGGAATTCAGTATGCATAGAAAAATTCTGTTGGTTTTGGCTTTGACAGTTGGTCTGGCGCTGGCTATGGGTGACAAGCCGGTTACCACTGATGCCGTGCCGCGCGGGATGGAGCCGCTGGAGAGCTTGAGCGCCGACCGTTTGTACAGGCGCGCCTATGCGGAATACGGCGCCGCGCTGGATATGGTTTATGCCGAGCAAAACAGAAAAGCGATCGAGGCTTTGAGTTTGTTTCTGGAAAAATATCCTGACGATCCGCGTTGTCTGGACGCGCAGTATTTTTTGCTGGTGGTTTACGGCCGCAATAATCAGCCGCGGGAACAGGTGGAAATAGCCGACGTTTATTTTGCCGGAGAGCCTACGGACAATGCGCTGACCGACTCATTCAAACTGGAAAGTTTGTCCGCTTATATCGGAACGCAAAATTTAGCCACGGCCAATCTGCTATACAACGAACTGTTAGAAAAATATCCAACCAATAATTCAGTGCTGGCTCTTGCGCATCAGCAGTATTTGTCAGCTTTGCGCTCAGCTCGAGATCTGGCCGGCCAGAAAAAAGTATTTAATTTTTTCCGCGCGGACAATAACCGCCAGTATTTAAAAAATCCCAATAATTATTATATTTTTACGTATGAGCTGGCGGTGATTTATTTTAACGAAGGTGATTATCAGGCCGCCAAACCTTTGTTTGCAGAGGTCGCGGCGCAGAAAGAAAACCGCGTGCT
>JAITIE010000024.1 GCA_031279615.1 Candidatus Margulisiibacteriota bacterium
TGGCCAGCTCGGCAAACTCCGCCAATTCCTCATCGGTCAGCTCCGGACAGTCCTCGTCAAAAACGATCGGATGTTTCGCCGCTTCACGGATCCTCCGCAACTGTTCTTTAGTAGGCCTAGCGCCAGGCCTTAACACCGAAACCACCATTTTGCCCATAGTAAATACTCCTCTCTTTTTTCGCAGCCAAGCTGGCCGAAATAATTCTTATTTGTTCATTTTTATATATCCTACAAACCACAAACAAGATTTTATCGGCCTTGCCTAAAATTTGATACCTGTCTTCATATAAACTATGTTTATAGTCATATCTTTTTAAGCAATACAAATCACTAAAACCGCCTTGGCATCTTCAAAATAAACTCCATGTTTCCGAATATTTTCTTTTTCTTTATTTTCGTCCCATTCAAAAAACTTATCAAATATCATACAATATGTACTCCTTTTTGTACACTTTTTGTATTGCTATAATTGAAACAACAGCGACACTCTTTGCTGCAGGCCAAGCTCCTCGTGCAGAGTCTGGGCATAATCAATATTGAGGCCGAAATAATTTAAGCCCAAACCATAAGTCAGGCCGTTGTCCCAGCCTAAACGCAAAGCCACCCAGTCCAGAGCATATTCCAAACCGGAACGAAAAAATAAATTTTGCTCCTCCTGCCAAACACAGTCCAGACTGGCCAGCAGAGGATAGCCCCAGATTTTCCGCCGCGCGGCCAGACCGGAATTCAAACCCAGCGGCATCGTGTCGTAATGTCCGGTGCTCCAGGCGACTTTTGTCCGCAAGAGATTGCGCAGACTCGCGCCGGTAAAAAACTGGCAGCCTTTCCAGCCCGGCAGCTGCCAGCGCCAGCCCAGATCCAGACCGGTCGCCTCCGCCGTCTCCGTGTCGAGCGCATAGAGATAACGGCGCAGGCTAAGACCGCACCAGAAATAACGGCTCGTGCGGTAAGCCAGCAGCAATGAGGCGTTGCGTTTAAAAGAATCAAAACTACCGATTTCCAGCGGACGCCCGTCCTCGGACAGCAATGTCCTGTCTATATTGTTGACTTCCGAGCCAGCGTAAACCAGACCTACCACCAGCGGATTGCGCCCGGGCCAGATCCGGCCGGCGGCGGCAAACATCTGGCCGTTGACCAAATCAAAATTATTCAGCGCCGCCGAAAAAAACTCGCCCTCCACATCCTGCAGAGTGGCTGGATTGCTGAAAGCCGTGTCGAGATGACCGCCGGTCGCCGTCACCGCATTGCCAAGCGCCAGACCGCGCGCGCTCAAGCCAGTCTGTAAAAAATCCACAGCGTTGTTGTCCGCCCAGAGCAGCGCCGCGCTCCAAACTGCCAGAATAATTTTTTTCATAAAAACTCCTTTCTTTACATGTCAGCGTAAAGCCGCAACTTTGCCTTTAATTATTTCCGGCCTGCCGTCTTGCTCAATCTTGAGCACGTAGAGATACACATCGTTGGCCACAAAAGCGCCGCGGCGGTCGCGGCCGTCCCAGCGTGTGCTGTTGAAGCCAGCTTGATTACTGCAATTAGGCAGCTCACGCACCAGACGGCCGTTGGTGTCATAAATCCGGATCTCAATCCGGTCTGCCGGACGGGAAAGCTGGTAAGTAAAATAAACTCCGTTCTCGTCAAAAGGATTTGGCGCGGGCAGAATTTTGGTGATCTGAAACTCCTGCGCGGTGGAAAACCGCAAAGCCGCGTTCGCCGTATTGCCAGCCAGATCGCGGACAAACAAATTTAAAATATGCCCGCCGTCCGGCAAATATTTGAGAGCGGAGAGTTTGATTTCCAGACGCTCGCCGCGCAGATTTTCCGGCGGCAAAACATAACGCTCATTATCCAGCAGTAAATACATATTCTGCGTGTCCACCGCGGAATCCTGTTCCCGCACTTCCGCGCTCAAAGTCGCCGCCGGATCAAGATAATCGCCGTCCTTAATATTTAAAAAATGCAGCAGCGGCGCGTCGTGGTCGAATAAATGATATTCCGGCAGGCCAAACAAAGCGTAAGCGCCAAAATCCGGCGCGCGGAAAACCGCCTCGCCGGTTTGATAATTGACCGTCAGCAGCTCGCCTCCCTCGACAAACAGCGTCTCCGGTCTAACGTATTTTTCAGCCAAACTTTCCGGCGTAAAAGACAGGGTGACGGTCAGCGGTTCGTGCAAATGCTCCTGCCCGCTGGCCAGAAAACGGTAAACCGGCGTCAATTGAATTTTAGCGGGCTGGCTTTGGCTTGCGGCTAATTTCTGCGTGACAAATAAGCTGTCCGGCTGTATCGGAATTTTTTGAATCTGAATATCCTGATAAGCCAGGGCGCGGCCGTCAGACAGGGACTGCGCGGAATCGTCCGCCGTATAGATCAATTTGCTTAAAGCATTGCTGGTATTGCCGGCCGCGTCCACCGCCCGCAAAGTGTATTCATAAAAAGTATCCGGGCTGACCGACTGATCGTAATAATAATTCTCCGCCACATTGTAAGTATTGCCGTGGCTGGAACTAAGCGGCTTAACCGTCAACGTGTAATTGGCGGTTTCTGTTTCCGGCCAGTACACCCGTACGCCGCGCGCCGCCTGCGGGCCAAAACTAAAATCCGTCAACACAGGCGGCGCGCTGTCCGCATAAACCACACCGCTCAAAGTGACAGCATTGCCGGCCGCGTCAGCCGCGAAAATAAAATATTCGTAATCTATATTCTCCGTAATCGCAATAGAATACGTCGCTATGGTTTCCGCAAAATAAATCAGGTTTAGCAAATCGTCTTTCTGCGGATTGATATACCGCGGCGCTTGAATGTCTGTCGTCTGCGGCGGCGTAAAATCAGCCGTGACCGTAAAACCCAGCGGCGGGCCGGCGTTGCCAGCCGGGTCAAAAGCCTGCACGGTATAGTAAAACACTCCTTCCTCTGGCGGCGTGAACTGTAAATTATGTTCCGGCAAATAAATATTTTCGTATTTCAAATCCAGCAACTCGCCGCGCGCGTTGTAAGCGGAAACCAGCAGTTTGGCCGCCTCGCTCAAATTTAACGTAACACACACTGCCGGATTTTCCCGACTGGCATACGCGCCGGAGAAGACCGTGGCCAAGAACTGCGGCGCATCCGGGTCCTCGGCAAAATCCAGCCGCGCCACCGGCCGGTTTTGAATATTGCCGGTCAATTCATAAGTCACAAAAATACTGGCGGTCGGACTTTCCAGCGGCAATTCGCAGACGAAATAACCGTTGTCATCGGCGGTTGTTTTAAAAATCTGGGCGGCTTGGCCAAGAAGCAGCGGAAAAGACTGGCGCAAAATTATCTCCAAGCGTTCCGGCAAAACATTGTTCAAAGTCGGCGCGGTCAAAGCCAACCGCAAATCTATCTCTTCCTGCAAAGCCACGCCGGAATTGGCCGTCAGCAAGCCGGCCTGATTATTCGCCAGTAAAAACTCGCGGATCAACTCCGCTCTGGTCTGGTCAGCCGTGATTAATTCAGCGTACTGCCGGGCATATTCCTGCTCAGCCGCTTGATTGTTCGCCAGCGCCGCCCAGTACATTTCCTGCAGCAGCCGACGTGCCGCCAGCATTTGGTCTTTTTGCGCGGGGTCAAGCTTGTCCAGATAATCAGCGTTCCATTCGCGGCGGTCAAAAATCCAGGCCGCGGCGTCAGTCGTCGCCGTGACACTGTCAACAATGTCCTCGCCGTCGCGGTCACCGAAAAACCCGTCGTCATCGAGATAAATTTCCAGCGCGCTCTGCGGCCGGGCCCGGCCAAAGACTCTCAGACGGCGCGCGCGCAAATCGCTCCAGGCCGCGTTAAATGTCGGCAGCGGCGGCACCTCGCCAGCCAGCATAGTGTACGGCGAAAAATGACTCAACACTGTCAGAATCTCCACGCCGTACTCCGTCTGTACGATTTGGCTGTTCGCGTTTTCTAGATCGCCGTCCGCATTGATGTAATACAAACCCAGCTTGTCCAAATCCACGCCTCTGGCGCGCAACTCGGCCAGATCGGCCTGGCTGTAACGGAAAATCACCGTCGGGCGTTTGTCCGGCTCGGGGAAAGACGAGCCATGCGGCAAAATTTCCAGCACGGGACCCAGCGTGTAAATATCCGGCCTGTTTTTTAAATCCAACTCTTGCAGCTTGACCGGCGCGACGGTAATGAATCTGTCTTCAGCAAAAGATCGCGGCTGAAAGAAAACTTCCGCGCGTTTGTAGGGACTGCCGATTTTTCTATGCGCCGCGTCAGGCTCTCCGCTTCGCAAAAGCTGGCCGAGGAAAACTTCCTGCGTGGCCAAAGAGTACGAACCGTCGGCCGCGGCTACTTTCAAAGCCAGCGTGTGCGCGTCGTTTAACTGCGTCACGTCCCACCAGCCCAGACGCCCGCTGGCGGCATTGCCGGTGCAAATCGTCCGCCAGGCCGCGCCGTCAAAATAAAGCAACTCATACTCGCCGGCCGCCTGACCGCAAATTTCCACATAACGCTTTTCTGCGGCGTCAAGATTTAGCTGGAGCCGGAAATTATTTTCCCAGATATTCTCATTGCTCAAATTCACTTCCGCGACTGTGAAATCCTGATTGGGCTGGCCGGTCTGGTCGTACACCTGCACAGTCCAGCGCGTAAAATCCAAATTTGGATTCAAAACGTAACCGGAATCCGCGTTGTAATAATCGCGCGCCAAAAAAGTGTAATAATCGACCGGCGTGATATTTTGTGTCGGCAAATCGGCGCGGCGGTTCACGGGATCGAAATAAGCTTCATATAAATAAAGCGGCTCGGACTGCGGCGCGTAACTCTGCGCGTTGAAATGCAAAGCCGCGCTGTCGATCACGCCATGGCGCAGGAAAAAATCCTGCTCGGTAGACCAGGCCAAAGTCTGCTCCGGCCGCGCGCTGGAGTACTGCGCCAGCACATTGCCGCCGTCCAGCCAGACTTCCGCTTCAGGAGAATTGCCGGCGATTTTCACCTGCAGAGAATTGCGGTCTACGGTTTTGGGCAGACGAGCTGTAATGTCCAACAAACTTTTCTGATACAGACCGTTCTTGCCGAGCGCGGCCTGCACCGGCAGACGGCTGTATCCTAAACCGCCAAAATTGATAGACTGTTTATCAAAAATCCGCGGCAATTCCGGATAATCCACCAGCTCGATTTCCCGCCTGGCCGCCAGGTCTTCGATCAGCCGCTTGGCTTTATTCTCCTCGCCTACTATATATTCCTCGCTGGCCGGCCACGGAATATTCGCTGTCACGACAAAATCTGTGTACACCGCGGCTTTGGCCACCAGATCGCTTGACGGCAATTTTTCCGGCGTAAAATAAGTCTGGCCGGAAGTCATGGGGATAAATTCACAGTATTCGTCCGC
>JAITIE010000109.1 GCA_031279615.1 Candidatus Margulisiibacteriota bacterium
AGTTTTTCGTAAATGGACATATTTTTCATCTTAACACAGGCCATATTCATATTGTCAAAAACAGCAGGGCAAGCTAATATTTTCATCATTCAGCGGGACGGTTTATGCAGAGGAAATTATCTGCTTATCTAACAGGGAATTATCCGCACGTCAATGATTATTGTCTGGCTTTGCTGTCCACCGCCAAAGCAGACGGCCAGATCGTAAAAGGCGCTTTCAACGGCGTGCTGATCACCGCCTCTCCCCTCAACAACATTCAGGATCTGTTGGCTGACTACTGGAACGAAATCACGCGCCGGAACAACCCGCCGGTTCTCGTTTCTAATCACCCGCCCGACGACGCAGCCACACCAGCAGTATCGAAATATCCGCCGGATTAACACCGGCGAGACGCGAGGCCTGCCCGACCGTTTCTGGCCTGACTTTTTTGAGTCTTTCCCTGGCTTCCTCACGCAGGCCGGTCATGGCGTCATAGTCTGTTTCCGGCGGAATTTTTCTTTTCTCCGCATCCTGCGCGCGCCGAATTTGCTGTTCCACCTCGGCTAGATATGCCGAATATTTGATTTCTATCTCCAATTTCTCGGCCTCAGCGCCGCTTAACACCGTGGAAAACCCGAGTTCTTTCAGGCTTAACAAAGAGATTCTTTGTCTTTTCAATAGTTCAGCTCCACTTGACGGCTTCGTTAATTTTTCGCCTAAACTCAGCAAAAATTCCGTGTTTTTTTTGTTTGGCATTACTTTAAATTCCCCAAGTCTGGCCTTTTCTGTTTCTATTTTTTTATGTGAATTTTTGAATTTTTGGTATCTCTGCGCGGAAATTAAGCCTATTTCGCGGCCTTTTTCCAGCAATCTATCCTCAGCATTGTCCTGCCGCAAGAAAAGCCGGTATTCTGAACGCGAGGTCATCATACGGTACGGCTCGCGTATCTCTTTAGTAATCAGGTCATCGATGAGCGTGCCGATATAGCTTTCCTCTCTGGTCAGAAAAAACGGCTCCTGCCCGCGGACAAAACGCGCGGCGTTGATTCCGGCAAGCAGTCCCTGCGCGGCGGCTTCCTCATAACCGGATGTGCCGTTAATCTGTCCGGCGGTAAAAATTCCCGTAAATTCACGTAATTTTAAACAACGGTCCAGCTGTTCAGGGTAAATAAAATCATAGGCGACGGCATAACCCGGACGCATAATTTCCGCCTTTTCCAGGCCGGGTATTGTCCGCAAAACCGCAAGCTGCACATCGCAGGGCAGTGAAGTCGAAAAACCCTGCACGTATATTTCGCTGGTGTCCAGGCCTTCCGGCTCCAGAAAAAGATGATGACTGTCTTTATCCGCAAAACGCACGACCTTGTCCTCGATCGATGGACAGTAACGCGGGCCGGCGGCGTTAATTAAGCCCTGATACAGCGGCGAGCGGTCAAGGTTGGCGCGGATAATTTCATGCGAACGCGGATTGGTGCGAACAAGAAAGCACGGCTGCTGCGGCCGCAGACTACCCGCCGTCTCAAAAGAGAAAAAATGTTTTTCTTCCAGCCCGGGCTCTTCCTGCGTTTTTGTAAAATCGATCGTGCGCCGGTCAAGGCGCGGCGTCGTGCCGGTTTTCAAACGGCCGGTGCGGATGCCGTGCGCGCGCAGCGAGGCCGTCAGCGCGTCCGCGGGAAATTCGCCCAGCCGGCCGGCCGGCGCGGACTCCAGTCCGATAAAAATCTCACCGCGCAAAAAAGTGCCGGTCGTCAAGACCAGCGCGCGCGCGTAATAGTCCAAACCCATTTTAGTTTTCACGCCCTGAAAAGTTTTGTCCGCCAAAATCAACTCCGTAACCTCGGCCTGCTTCAGGTCTAGCCGCGGCGTATTCTCCACCAGTTTTTTCATGTAACGGATATATTCGGCGCGGTCGGACTGCGCGCGCAGGGAATGCACCGCGGGGCCTTTGGAAAGATTGAGCATTTTTAACTGCAGAAAGGTAGCGTCCGCCGCGCGCGCCATTTCGCCGCCGAGCGCGTCAAGCTCGCGAACGAGCTGTGACTTGCCCGGCCCGCCAATCGCGGGATTGCAGGACATTTTGCCGAGCGTGTCGAGATTGAGCGTGAGCAACAGCGTGTCCAGACCCAGGCGCGCGCAGGCCAGCGCGGCCTCGATACCGGCGTGTCCCGCGCCAACCACAATTACAGCATATTCTTTACTCTGCTTCATGGAAAGAAAATTTTAACATATACCAAAAACCCCGTGTTCATCCTCAGCAAGTCAGGACAAACGCGGGGTTTTAAGTTTAGCGTGCCCTTTCCTAAGCCGCTTTCTTTCTGGTCTTGACCTCTTTTTTATTTTCCACCGCGACCCTGGCCTGCCGGTACTCCAAAATATTCACGCTGTCCGCGATGATTTCCGTGATCCATTTTGTTTCCGCGCCGGTCTCATACGAGCGCGATTGAATGCGCCCGCTGACTAAAACCAGACAGCCTTTTTGAATATAGTCGTGGCAAATCTCCGCGAGCTTGCCCCAGGCGACCACATTCAAAAAATCCGTCGGGCGCTTGCCCTCGGCGTCCTTGTACGGACGGTCAACCGCCAGCGCGAACTGCACGCGCGCGTTGGCGCTGCCGGTGTCTTTGAAATCCGGATCCCGCACCGCGCGGCCGATCAGAGTCACGTTGTTGTAGCTTTTCATAATTCACCTCCTTTTGTTTTTATTTGTCCTGCTAAAGACTTCGCCACTATAGCAAATCGCCAAGTTTTTGTCAAGTTTTTTATTTATAATATATTTTCCACTTTTTCTGACATTATGTCGAGCGGGGGACGAGCCGCCCTTAAACAAATGCTCTTGCGCCGCGCCCGCTTCGCCAGCGTATTCGCAGGACGTTCTGCCCGACGACCGTTTACGGCAAAACATTCGCTCCACAAAACAGTTCGGATGGCTGGTGAAGCCGGACAGCTGAAAGGAGTTAAAACATCTCGTCTGTTTACTCAGAGCAGCAAATATTTGTCCGAAGCAGACGTAACCTTAAGCGCCACGCCGTGCCCGCGCTGGTAAAAATATTTGCCGCGCGGAATCAACTCTTTAGCCGCGCCTGTGTCTTTTCTTAAACCTATAACCTTTTAGCCTCAAAAATAACGGAACGCTCTCCCCGTGGAACAAAATGTTCCACGAAAAACAGCCTCGTTGCAGCGCTTAATAAAACAAATTTTATTGTTTTAAAGCTCTCAATACACCGGATATTGTATCTACGTCAGACGGCAGGCCTAGTTTTCGACAATTTAGCGTGTCATAAACAAAGTGTCTATATTTTAAACAATACCTGTCCCATGGGTGTTTTTTCAGAAGCCACGCCAGAAATCGAATCAACGCCATGGGCACGCGGATTTGGAATAAAGGTTTCTGCCCGTAATACGCCGCAATTTGTCTCAAAAACTCGCCGACGGTCAGGGACGCGTTGCCAAAGACATGCTCGTGCCCGGACACGGCGTTTTCCAGCAAATATTTAGTCAAACGGGCAATGTCCGCGCAATGAATAAAATGAAAACTAAAATCCACCGTGAAATATTTGAGCCAGCGAATCATTTTGGCCGCGGCAGGAAGGCCGGCCGCCGCATGTGAAAAAGGATGCGCGCTGTCGCCGCCATACACCCAGGTCGGGAAAATCGTAATGATTTTCTCTCGCAGTTTATTATACTGCAGCATCTTGTGTGTCAGGAATTTGCTGCGAATATAGTTCGTGCCGATTTCCCGTATCGCCTCAACCGGCCGGCGCTCCCGATCCAAAATCGACGCTGTCGAAAAATAGAGGATTTTTTTTATTCTCCGCGGGTCAAGCCGGCGCAGCGTGCGAAAGACCGGATAAACATTGATCCGCCACGGCTCGCGGTACCCGCCCCAGCAGGTGGCGATCCAGACTAAATAATCCATTTTTTGGAGCAAGTCTTTTTGCCGGTGCAAATCGCGCGCATCCAGCGGCAAAACCGTAACATTGGAAAACTGTTTTAAATCGCGGCGCAGTTTAGCCGGATCGCGCAAAACAAGATAGAGCTGATACTGCGGATCATTCGCCAGCAAATCAAACAAATAATGTCCAACACTGCCGGAAATGCCTGTAATTAAAACATTGGCCATTGGGTCAGGGACTCCAGCAAAGATTATTCCTGCGGCGTAGTTTCCTGAACAGCCGCGACGGACGCTTTCTCCTGCGCTTCAAGCTCCGCGGCAATTTCTTCTTTCTTGCGTGGCTTGCGGACTTTCTTTTCCGCCGCGGCGGCCTTTTTATCAACCTCGGCCGTAACTTTTAACTTCGCGGCCGCTGTGATGCCGAAAGTCAATCTCACCGGCACGCTGTACTTGCCGGCCTCTTTCACGCTTTTGAGCTGCACGCGGCGGCGGTCAATCTGCGTGCCCAGGCTTGCGTTGAGCGCGTCGGCGATTTGCTGATGCGTGATCGCGCCAAAAAGCTGGCCATTTTCGCCGCCTTTGGCCTTGATCTCTATTTCCTCCGCGCCGTTAATTTTATCCGCGAGGGACTGCACTTCCTGCTTTTCTTTTTCTATCTTTTTTTGTCTCTGCGCCGCGATATCTTCCACATGGCGCAAATTGCCGGAATTATTCGGCACGGCCAGCCGGTGCGGAAAAAGAAAATTCCGGGCGTAGCCGCCGCGGACTTTAACCACCGCGCCTTTGTCGCCGTACTCCGTGTCTTGCAATAAAATAACTTCCATAAAATCTCCTTTAATCTCGGCGCCGACCCGCTTACTGCTCCACAACATAAGGAAGCAGAGCCATGT
>JAITIE010000162.1 GCA_031279615.1 Candidatus Margulisiibacteriota bacterium
GGCGACCGCGTCAACATCGAATACGACCTTTTAATGCGCTACTTGCAGCGGCTTTTGACCGCGGAAAATCCGCCGCAGAGATTACGTTCTATATATAAATAAACAAAGTATAAAAAAGAGCGTTTAAAGAACGGCAAAATTCGATGCATTTTTGCTACCCCTGCTGTCGATAATAACACTGACAGGGGAGAGCGATGCGTAAATTATTACTTATATTTCTGGTTGTTTTTCTACAGGGCAGCCTTTTTGCCGCGGTGAACGGGCCGGGCACGACCGGCGCCAATTATCTGAAAATCGGCCTGGGCGCCAAAGCTGCCGCCCTCGGCGAGAGCTATACAGCCGCCGCGGACGACACGAGTTCTATATACTGGAATACCGCCGGCCTGAGCGCCGTGCGTAATCCGCGCGTGGATTTCATGCAGTTAAACTGGCTGGCCGGCATTTCAGCCAAAACAATTTTCGGCGCGCTGCCGCTCTCCGAGAAAGACACTTTGGGCGCGTATATCATGATGCTGGACACGCCGAAAGACAAAGAAACAGTTTACGGCGGGTCAGGTTTGGCTCAGAAATCTTACGAGGAAACCGGAAAAAATTTTAACAGCGCGATCTCGGTGCTCAATCTCGGCTACTCGCGGATTATTTCCCGCGCGCTGGACGTCGGCATCGGCTTGAAAGTGATCAGCGAAGATCTGGCCGGTGAAAAAGCCGACGGTCTGGCTCTGGACGCCGGTTTGATTTACAAAGATTTAATTCCGAATTTAAAACTGGGCTTGAATGTGCAGAACATCGGCTTGAAAGCTTTGCGTCCTGAGGAAGAATTGCCGATGACTATCGCGCTGGGCGCGGAGTACAGCACGGTTTTTCTCTGGAATAAATTGAGCCTGCTGCTCGACGCTAAACTGCCCAATGATAACGATCCGCGTTTTGGCGTGGGCGCGGAATACTGGCTGGGGCAGTATTTTGCCGGCCGTGTCGGCTACAATACTTTCAGCCAAATGTCGCTGGGCTTGGGCGTGGCCTTTGCCAATTTTAATGCCGACTATGCTTATGTGCCGATCGATGAGCTGGGCGTCACGCACCGCATCTCGGTCGGTTATACTTTTGGTCTTGCCAAGCAGCCGGAAAACCCGCATCAGGAATTACAGGCCGGTTTGGAAACAAAAGAAAGCTCCGACGCGACACGCAAACCGCTGAAAGTGAGAAAAGTTAAGGCTAAAGCTAAAACCCAGGCGTCAACCGACGACGCTCTGCCTAAGTTTGATTTTTAAATAATTTCAATATATTATCCTGACCATGTATATAGGCCTAGATGTTGGCGGGACAAAAATCACCGCTGGACTGGCTGATGCCCGTGGTGAAATTCTGCAAAGAGAAACCAGCAAAACTGCGCCGAATGTGCTGGAACAAATTAGCGCGTTGATCCAAAAATTTTCTGCCGGACAAAAAATTGCCAAAATCGGTGTGGGTTTGCCCGGACAGCTGAAAAACGGCGTGGCGATCAATATGCCCAATGTGCCGCAGCTCAACGGCGTAGACCTGCTGGCCGAGCTGAATAAAATTTATCCGGCGGAATACGTGATCGAAAATGACGCTAACGCTGCGGCTCTGGCGGAGCTGAAGTACGGCGCCGGTCGGAATTACAAAAATTTTATTTATGTGACGATCAGCACCGGCGTCGGCGGCGGCATTATTATTGACGGACATTTATACACCGGCGCCAATGGCACGGCCGGAGAATTCGGCCACACGGTACTCCTGCCGGACGGCCCGCCCTGCAACTGCGGCAATCGAGGCTGCTGGGAAGCGTTAGGTTCCGGCACGGCTCTGGCTAAAATGGCGGCGGCGGCAGTTGCAGAAAATTCCGGGACGAGAATTAAAGAGCTGGCCAAAGACAACCGGATCACGGCGGAGATCGTAGTCGAGGCCGCCAAGCTGGAGGACCAAATAGCGCTGGAACTGCTGGACAAGAACGGCTATTACAATGCGCTGGGCATCGCCAATCTGGTTAATACTTTTGATCCGGAGGTGATTATTATCGGCGGCGGCGTGACTTTTAACGGCGATTATTTTTTTCAGCCGTTGTTTAAAAGCCTGAAAACTTTTAAACTGCTCAATCCTGAGCAGTCGATTAAAATTTTGCGCGCGGAATGCGGCAAAGACACCGGATTGCTCGGCGCGGTCGCTTTAGCGCTGCCATGAAAACGCTCATAATTGATTACGGCATGGGCAATTTGCGCTCCGTGCAAAAGGCCGTGGAACGGCTCGGCTGCGCGGCGGAGATTTCAAGTGAGCCCGGCGCGTTGCGGAACGCGGATAAATTGATTTTGCCTGGAGTCGGCGCTTTTCCGCAGGCCGTGGAAAACCTGCAAAAAAAACAACTGTGGACTATTTTGCAAAATACAGGAGATAAGCCGTTTTTGGGCATCTGTCTGGGCATGCAGCTCCTGCTGTCGGCTAGCGAGGAATTTGGCAGGACGGCTGGGCTGGACGCCGTGCCTGGTCAGGTATGTTATTTCCGCAACAATGAAAACTTTCCTAAAGAACTGCCTGTGCCGCACATGGGCTGGAATGATGTGCGGCAAAAAAACAGTGTTTTATTCAAAAATCTGCCGGAAGTTTTTTCCGCTTATTTTGTGCATTCTTATTACGCGCAGCCGGCTGACGAAAAATTTACGATTGGTCTAACGGATTACGGCATTGATTTTTGCGCGGCGCTGCAGAAAGAAAATATTTTCGGCGTGCAGTTTCACCCTGAAAAAAGCGGCGAACACGGTCTGCAAATCTTAAAAAATTTTTTAGAGCTTTAATTTCTGGACGCTTTAGCCAATTCAGCGCGGATATTGTCGAAGTACTGTTTGCGCTCCAGGATTTCCGCTTGAATACCCTGCACTTCCTGGCCGATGCGCTCCATTTCTTTATTTAGGCGTTTCTGTTCGGCGCGCCAGTAAAAAATCGCGGCGACAGTCAGGCTGACGTCAAAAATCAGCCAGAGCGTCAGCGGCAGATAGTTTTTGGAAAACCAGGCATAGAGCAGCACGGCCGCCGTGATAAAACCATTGAGAAAAGACCGGCCAGGCGTATGTTTTTTGAATACGTATTTGCTTAAAAAAGCCATCAGCGGCGGCGTTGGCGCCGGAGTGTATTTGCCGTAGCGCGAGCGCGATTTCTCTTCTAATTCCTTGATGTCGACCATGACTTTCCCCCTAATGTTTATAGCAGAATTATACCCATATTTCAGGAAAATATACCTGCCACTCCTGTGGCAGGTACTTCTGCGCGCGCATAGAAAACCGCGCGCAGTCGTACCATAATAGTATGGATTTGTTCGCCGCCCTGTTGGCGGTACTTCTGCGCGCGCATAGAAAACCGCGCGCGGTCGTACCATAGTTGTAGGATTTATTCGCCGCACCTGTGGCAATGTGTTCAACTGTAAAATTGCAGATAAAATTTGAAAAATAATTTGGCAAAAAACCAAAAATTGCGCGGCGCTGGATGGGCTAAATGGCGCGCGAAATCCAGACAGTTGTAAACGCCGCCGCCGGCATACTCATAAACCACGGCGTTGCGCCGCGCGGCGTAATAATGTAAATATTTTTTTTCGGCGCGTTGCAGCGGCAAATCGGTTTTTTGGTCGTACAGCAGAATTAAAAAAGAATTTTTTTTATTTATTTTATTGTACAGATCTGGCAGGTCTTCGATGTTTGCGCTGTCAACTGGATAAAGCACGGCAAATTTCTTTTTCAGTTCCTGCAAATATTCGATGGCGCTTTCCTGTCGGCTGACGCTGTTAAATCCGGCCTGCAAAGCGGCGCGCTCGCGGCTAAAGGCCGGCACATAAAGTA
>JAITIE010000050.1 GCA_031279615.1 Candidatus Margulisiibacteriota bacterium
AGCTACGTGTTTTTCGCGCTGGGCATTATTTTAAATTCTGTTTTTCAGGCGCTGGGGCACGGACTGGAAAGTTTTCTGGCGACGGCGTTCCGTCTGGGCGTCCTGCTGTTTTCAGCCTGGCTGTTGTCACTCACGGGCGTCTTGGCGGCGGTCTGGTGGTCCTCGCCGCTTTCCGGCGTGGCCGCGCTGTTGTTCAGCCTGTTTTTGTTTGCGCGCATTTACGAAAAACAAATTAGGCCTTTGCCGGATTAATTTTGGACGGGCGTCAGGCCACTTTCATTATATAGACCACCGCGATGTGGAGACCGGCAAGAAATGGGTGTCCCCGGCGACCATGTTAAAACTGGCGGATGTTTTTCGTCTGGAAGTTTACGAACTGTTCAAGCCGGAAAAAATATTTTCCGACTGCTCTCAAAATTTATTGAGCAAATATACCGAGGATGTTATTTCCGCGCTGCAAAAAGTCCGCAGGAAGTACCGCGGCCAGAGAGTGTAAATTAAACTGTGTAAACAGCGCATTCCATATCCCTCACAAGGCGGCGTATCCAATTGCGGCGCCATTAGATTTAGCTTGTCTAGACCGAAAAAAATCCTCGCCGCAATTGGATACGCTGCCTTGTGAGGGATATGGAATGCGCTGTTTACACAGTTTAATTTACACTCTCGCAAAATGCCGAAATAAACTACATGTCTTCCGGTATCGCCAGATAACGCACCGCTTCCCGCGCGATCTCGCGGAAAACCGGCGCGGCGACATAGCCGCCGTGATACTGACGGTTACGCGGATTGTCGATGACCACCAGAATTGTCAGCCGCGGTTTCAGCCCGGGCACCAGCCCGCAAAAAGAGCTGATGTAATCGTTGGCGTAATAACCGCCGCCGCGCGGCCGCGCTTTTTGCGAAGTGCCGGTTTTGCCGCCGATCGAGTAGCCGGGGATTCCGGCCAGCGCGGCCGTGCCTTTTTGCACGGTTTCCTGCAGCATTAGACGGATCGCGCGCGCGGTCTGCGGCGAGATGATTCTTTGCTTTTCGGGACGCAGCGCGAAATCTTTGAGCACATCGCCTTTGTTGTCGTAGATTTTTTGCACAAGGCTCGGCTGGACATACACGCCATCATTGGCGATAACGTTGACCGCGGCGAGCATTTGCAGCGGCGTCACCGAAAAAGCCTGACCAAAGCCGTAAACCGCTTCGCTGTGCGCGTCAACTTTGTCCGGCGGCGCCAGCAGGCCGGCCTCTTCGCCGGGCAGAATTCCGCTGCGCTGATGCAGTCGAAAACGGCGCATAAAATCCTGCATTCTGTTTTTGCCGATGGCTAGCGCCAGTTTGGCCGAAGTAATGTTGAGCGATTCGATCAAAATGTCTTTGAGATAGCGCGGCCGCTCCGGGTCTGGAAGCGGGTGCGATTCGCGGATCTGGCGCTTGGCGTGTTCGAAAACATTGCCGTTAATAAAAGTAGTGTTCGGCGTGGCCAGCCCCAGCTCCAGCGCGGCGGCAACGGTGATGATTTTAAAAACCGAACCGGGTTCGTAATTGAACCCCGCGGCGTTATTGCGCAGATTAGCGGCCGGATACTTAAAATATTGATTGGGATCGTAGTCCGGCAGCGAAACCAGAGCCAGTATCTGACCGCTGCGCGTGTCCATGATAAGCGCGCTGCCGCTGTCCGCGCGGGTTTCTTGCAGCGCCGCGGCTAAATATTTGCGCGCGGTGTACTGCAAAAACTCGTCAATAGTTAGCTGAATATTGTCGCCGTCGCGCGGCTCGACCACGACGCGGTTGCTGAGGTACAGCTCCTGGCCGCGCACGTCTTTTTCAAAAAGCAGTTTGCCCGGTATGCCCTGCAGGTAACGGTCCAGCAAATATTCCAGACCAGCCGCGCCTTGATTGTCAAAATTGACGAAACCCAAAACATGGGCGGCCAGATTGCCGCGCAGATAGACGCGCCGCTGATCGTCGGTAAAATACACGCCGCGCAGGCGCAGAGCTTTTAAATTTTGCTCTTCCTGTTCACTGAGCCGGCGTTTGAGCGGAATGGTGTGGCGCTGGTTTTTAATTTTTTCGTAAACAGCGTCGGGTTTTAGATTCAGCGCGGCCGCTATTTGCGCGGCGGCGGTCTGCGGATCTTTGATTTCCGCGCAGTCGATGTAGGCGGTTGGGGCGGCAACTGTCGCGGCCAGTAAAATACCGTTGCGGTCAGTGATGCTGCCGCGTTTGGCCGGCTGCGTGTCTTCCTGCCACAACTGCTGCTGCGATAGAGCCTGATAATCTTGATGTTTCCAGATCTGCAGATAGAAGAGCCGGCCGACCACCAGCAAAAAAAACAAAGCCAAAAACAAACTGACGCCGCGCAGGCGTTCCGGCCGGATCATGGCTCGCTCCGCCGCGGCGCGTTTTTCTGGATAAAGCGGATATTGGCCGGACGGAGCAAGCCCAGACGCGCGGCCTGCGCGTCAAGATATTCCAGCCCGGTATGCCGCGCCAGCTCGATTTGCAGCCGCTCGTTTTCGTATTGCAGCTGCTGGATTTGATTTTCCAGAGCGGTCAGTTGTTGCTGTAGTTTGAGCAGGGGGATTTGTTTGTAGAGCAGAGCCGCCGATAAACAGACAAAAAGCGCGGCCAGCAAAACCAGCAGACGGTTTAAGTTTCGCTCTTTCATCTTTTTTCTCCGAGACGCAGTTTGGCGGAACGAGCGCGCGGATTGTTTTGGAGTTCAGCCGCGCCCGGCCGCAACGGTTTTTTGGTCAGGATAGTGAAAATGCCTTTTTTCTGCAAATCTTTAAAAACATTTTTAACACTGCGGTCTTCCAGCGAATGAAAAGAAATGACCGCGAGACGCCCGCCGCTTTTCAATAAACCCGCCGCGCTGGTCAGAGCGCCGGCCAGAATATTCAGCTCGTCATTGACCGCGATGCGCAAGGCTTGGAAAACGCGCGCCAGCGCGGCGTTTCGGGCAAGGTAACTGCCGGAGACGCCGCGCAGGATAATTGCTTTCAACTGCCCGCTGGTCGTAAGCGGTTTTTTTTGCCGCGCGGCCAGAATGTTTTTGGCGATGCGCCGCGAATGTTTTTCCTCGCCATAATTATAAATAAGATCGGCCAGCTCTTTTTCCGCATATTGATTGACAATTTTTTCCGCGGTCAAAGTTTGCCGCGTGTCCATGCGCATATCCAGCGGACAGTCCTGCCGCCAGCTAAAGCCGCGCTCCGGCAAATCCAATTGAAAAGACGAAACGCCCAGGTCAAAAACAAAACCGTCGACCGGCGCGGCGATATATTTGGCCAGTTGAGAAAAATTAGCGGGTATCAATTTGATATTAGGATTAGCCGCCAAAATATCCGCGGCGTAATTTGACACATGGTGGTCTTGATCGAAAGCGAATACTTGGCGAACTTGTCCGGCGATGGCCGCCGCGTGTCCGCCGCCGCCGAAAGTGCAGTCCACGATAGTCTGTCCGGCGCGTAAATTTAACCCCGTCAGGGTTTCCTGCAGCAAAACCGGCGTGTGGCTCATTTTATACGGGCGAGTTTTTTCAGACGCGGCAGTTGTTTTTCTATTTCTTGTTCGCCGGCCTGGATCAATTTGCGGTAAAAATCTTTGCCGGGTTTAAGCTCCGGCTTGACGTATTCCTGGAGCGGCTCCAGCAACAGCGGCTTGTATTTTTGATAACGCTCCAGATTGCTCAGCTCATAAATATCGTAGCCGCGCGAAAAGATCTGAAAAATATTGCGCGGTTTTTCCGGCATGACGCCGCGCGGTATGACGTTCACGCCGAGATAAGCCGTCGGGTGATGCGCGGCCAGCGTGCTCAGCGGAATGTTATTGACCAGACAGCCGTCGACCAGATAATGGCCGCGGTATTCGCTCGGCGAAAAAACCCCCGGTATCGAACAGCTGGCCGCCGTCGCAAAAGCGATTTCCTCGTCGGGCTGCTCAAACACATATTCTCGCGCGGTCAGCAAATCGCTGGCCGAGATGTGCAGCGGGATTCTGGTTGCGCCAAAAGTTTTGACCGGCAGGATAGCGTCTAAATATTTTTGCAATTTGGCGGGATTAAGCATGCCCTGGCCGCTCAGGCTCAGGCTGGCGATCTTGAACCAATCCAGCTCCAGAACGATTTCCTCTATTTCCGCGGCGGTTTTACCGGCGGCGTAGAGGGCGGCGGCTATCGCGCCGGCGCTGGTGCCGGAGATGCAGTGGATCGGAATGCCGTGTTTTTCCAGCCCCTTCAAAATGCCGACATTGGCCAGACCGCGCATACTGCCGCCGCCCAGCGCGAGGCCGATCTTTGGCCGAAAATGTAAAAAACTTAAAAAAGCAAAAGCCATTTTTAATTCACATCCTTAATAAACCAGATCGACTCCAGCCGGTTTTCCGTGGTGATTTTGGCCACAATAATGTAGCCGTCTTTCTGCCAGACCAAACCGTCTTTTTCCAGATCGTATTTATTGCCCCAGAGCTTGGTCAGCTCGCCTTTGCTGTCGCCGATCTTTAGGCCTTTATAGATTTCACCGCCGTGCCTTTTGGAAAAAAAGGCGCGGTAATAATGATTGTTGTACAGATAAAAATAACTGTCGCCGTAAACAAACGCCACATCGTCGTCAGCGGGACGCCCCTGCCGCACCGGCAGTATCGCGTTGGGCGCGCCTTTTTGGCGCAGCAGATCGACATGCGTGGCGCCCAGCTCGGCAATAACATCGATCTCGGCCAAAGCTCCACTCAAAATAAACGCCAAAAAAATCCCCAATTTATGCAAGTTGCCTAGCCCTCTTTGCCGATATTATATCATGATATTTTGATTGTTTGTTTGGCTTTGATAATATATAATTTATCTTA
>JAITIE010000111.1 GCA_031279615.1 Candidatus Margulisiibacteriota bacterium
CACCGTTTAATTTACACGCTCCGAAATTCTGCCGGACACAGCAAAACCTCCCCACCAGGAATCGGCACGGTATTCTCCCACACCATTCAGGCCAATGACACCCCTAAATTTTTTTCCACTGAGCTTAATATTCGGACCAAACTCTCCCCGATAGGCAACACTAACATCGCCATTATTAAAAAGATTGGCAAGAGTTACATCATGAGCGGTGGAAAGACCCAGCCATTCGTTAAAGGGTAAAGTAAAACCGCCAGTGAAATCCAGCGAGTACTCGCGGCCAGTATTTGGCTCGCCCCAGCGGGCAGCCAGTCCGGTAATTTGCGCCAGAACATCGGTAAATTTTCCAAGTCTATCTTTGTGATAACCAAAGCCAACGGACAAACCGTCCGGCAGCCAGTTGTCATGCGGGTTAACCAGTGGAGTTTTCGGCAGAAAATTGTGCAGGCCAAGCGCGCTAAAAAAACCTGTTTCTAAAATATTTTCAAAATTGACTTCGATATTATAAAATGGATACACATTCCAGAATAAAGATTCGTCGATGTTGCGCCGGGTACGAATCTGGTCTAAATATTTAGCGTGCTCTGCCTGCGGCGCGCCGATCGTTTGCTGAGAGAATAACGCGCCGACACCGAGCTCGCCTGTAAAACTCACAGCAAACGGGGCAGTAAGCCAGCTATGACTCCACGCCAGCGAAAGCGCCCACATAGCGTTCATTTCGCGCAGGTAGTAAGGGACCACTTCAGTTCTAGCAGCAACGCCGGGTATGGACTCCAGCCGCAGCTTTTTATAAACCGCCCCGCTGTACGCAATATCTCTGTCGGCAAGCTCATAGGTACGAACACTGGAAGTATTGACCGTAACATTCGCGCCATAAATATAGTAATCGGTGATGGCGGTAGTGTCCGCCGCAACTGCCAATTCATCTGCATACAATTGCGTATACCGGACTTTTAGCTCTTGAGGCACAACAGCTTTAACTACCATTTCCGGACCGCCGCCCATGATCGGCCAGCGCATGTTAAACATAACGCGATAAACCTCTCCCGTCCCGACAACAGGCGGAACATCCGCAGCGGCTCCGGTTTTTTTGGCTGCTGTAACGGTCAGGCGATAATCGCCAAACCCATCCCGAGAAAAAAACTCGTCATAATACATAGATATACTAGCAGCGCTATCATACACAATCTTGCCGCTCGGACCGATCACCTTGTAATGGATATCATAATTAACCGGGTCAGGGTTTGAAACCTCAAAAGTAATATTATCATTGGCGCCGGTATCCTTAACAAAACCAATTGTTCCCAAAGCGCCGGTCATGCTAACGGCCAGCGGTGTTTCCACCGGTTGAGATTTAAATCCGCCCGCCTGATTATCAATATAATCATCCACAGCGGCAGAGGTTACTGTTGCCAAACTGCCCGCCACAGCGTTCAGTCGAGCCTCGATCTGAGTTCTGATAGTGGTTTTCTGAGCGGCGACAGTGTCTGTTGCGACGCCCAATATCTTACTGCCCGTCGCGCTGCCATACGTAAATCCGTTAAATATGAGCTGTGTATCTTGCCGATAGCCGCCGGCTTCTTTAATAAAATTATTTATGTCCGCTCCAGGGAGCGCGGTCAGGGTCACGCTTTTGTCTTTCGCTTTTTTTAGGAGATAAGCTTTAACGTCTGCCTCGACCGCGGCTGCTTGCGCGTCCTTAGAAAGCTGCGCATCGCCCGCGCCAAACCGCACTGAAGTATCCTGCCCCTGAAAGTCAAACCCGGCAAATTGGCTTTGCCCGGGGACAGGAGATTCGCTGATATTGGCATACTTACCGTTTTCCAACCCGCCGAGGATTTGCGGTTTCAAACTAGCCCACTCTTCCGCCGTAAAATTAGCGTTGGCGCGCGCCGCTTTGAATTTATTCCAAAGCTCCTCAACATGCCAGTTATAATCCAATTCTTCAGCGCTTGTCTTGCCGCTGTTAAACACATGGCCATTAGGCTGATCGCTCACACTCCACACGCCATCTTCTCTGGTAAAAGCGGCCATAGTATCTATGGCCGCTGCTATCCGCGCCGCGCTCCAGCCGTCCGGCCAGGACAAATTCTGCTCCTCGAGCCAATTTCTAAATTTTGTTTCTCCGTCAACTCCGGCAAAGGGCGGAGAATCAGGATCTTTTTCATAAGCGCCGGCCGCCACGCCTTTGACCATGGTTTTTTTCTCTATGCCCGGGATAGCAATTAGCTCTTCGTCTTTGCTTGTTTGTTCTTTATAACAACCTTTTAAATTAAACGCTATTTTTTCCAGCCATTTTTCTTTAGGAAAAGCCTGGCCAAGCCGCAGCCGCGCGCTGCCGAAAATCCGCCAAGACTCAATCACGGAGCCAATTGACAGATAGTTCTCATGTCCCGCATAAGTATTCAAACTGCTAAAATCAAAATTAAGATCAAAAATATTATTATTTAAAAATATTCCGCCATTGAGATTATATTGGTCCTGGTTAAATGTTGTAGAGCCTGTCCCTGACATTGTCAAATCATACGGCGCTTTATTCCTTTGATTTGCATTACGCACAGTAAATCGTTCCGGGATACTATACCCTGCAGGATTATTTATTCTCCTAATATCTGACATGATCTCCCTTTCTCTTGCTAATTTATCGCGGCTTTTCCTAATTTAGTTTGTTACATTAATTTTTTTTCTATTACAATCTTTCAGGCATACCGGCAGTAATAGCGTGAAATTTATTATCTACAAGACTAAAGTTTGCGATTTTACAGGAAGTAAAATAAAATGCAATTAGTTTATCGACCGCTACAATCGCTCCATAGCGTTAGTATTTAGCAGTGTTTTGCAGAAACTGACCAAAAGGCGCCAGTGTTTTACACAGGTTATGCAGCCCGACGGGCAGGCCTGCGCGCCGGGGATTTCAGCAAAGGCGCCAGCGTTACTTTGTAACCAAACAGGTTAGCGACTTTATTCAGAGTGCTTAGCTTGGGGTCTCCGTTTTTGGTGAAAGAATGGTAAAGCCCGGAACGGTTGAGCCCTGTTTTCTTAGATGCGGCCAGCATGCCTTTGGCGCGCGCGGCATTGCCTAAAGCCATAGCGATCAGCTCCGGGTCGCCATCCTCAATAACACACTTCAAATAGGCCTCAATTTCCGCCTCATTCTTAAAATACTTTGCTCCGTCCCATCCGTTAGTTTTCAACATGCCGACCACCTCTTTTTTAATTCTTTTGCCTTGACGATGTCTCGTTTCTGCGTGGACTTATCGCCGCCGCACAATAAAATAATCCAGCTATTATTTTTGTTTACAAAATACAATCTGTATCCCGCGCCATAGTCTATCTTTTTCTCAAAAACACCATCGCCTACAAACCGCGCCTCGCCTAGATTGCCCTTTATCATGCGGTCAATATTCTTTCTGACAATAGCCTTGACGTTTATATCTTTTAGTTTAACAAACCACTTATCAAATATTTCCGTCGTTTCTACTCGATTGGACATATCCAAGGTATTGTATAATATTTCATACACTTCGTCAATATTCTTTTCCCGTTTTTTGTGTTAAACTTACACTCTGTGGGGGATATTAAAAAGTCTATGCTGACTAATGAAACCATCGAAAAATTCACCAGTCAAATGATCCATGATGTGCGCACGCCGCTGACCGTGCTGGGGCTGCTGCATACTACGATGCAAAACCATTTGGCGCGCGCGCCGGAGCTGGGCGAGGAGCTGTCCATATTTAAAGCGGAGCTGGGCAAGATCGACCGGATCATCGCCCAATACCGCGAGGATCTGCGCGGCGGCCTGGAGACCAAATGACCAAAATATTGCTTGTCGATGACGATAAAAATATGCTGCTGCAGCTGGAGCGCCTGCTCAAAAGCAGCATTGAAAATCTCGAGATACTCAAAGCGGGCGACGGCAAAGCGGCGCTGAAACTGGTCAAAAAAGAAAACCCTCAGCTCGTGCTGATGGATATGCAAATGCCGGGGCTGAACGGCCTGGAAACTTTTGCGGAGATCAAAAAAGCCGCGCCCAAGCAGCTGGTCATCTTGATTACCGGTTACGGCACGACAGATACCGCCATCGCAGCAATGAAAATGGGCGCGTATGACTATATAACCAAATCACCGGCTCTGCCGGAAACCCTGCTGCCCATGGTCGACGCCGCGCTGCGCGCCAGCGAGATCATGAACGAAGTCGTGGTGCTGGAAAACGTTACCGACACGCAGAATGTCAATCTCAACGTGCGCTCGATCATCGGCCTCTCGCCCAGGATGCAGGAAGTTTACAAAAAAGTCGGCAAGATCGCCGGCACGAGTATTCCGGTCCTGCTGATCGGCGAGTCCGGCACCGGCAAAGAACTGGTCGCCCGCGCGGTCTATCACAACTCCAACCGTCAGGACAAAACTTTCCTGGCGATCAACTGCGCGGCCATACCGGAAACCCTGCTCGAAGCGGAATTATTCGGCTACGAAAAAGGCGCGTTCACCGGCGCCGGTGAGCGTAAAATCGGCAAATTTGAATTATGCAGCGGCGGCACGATTTTTCTCGATGAGATCGGCGACATGCCGATGTCCATCCAGGCCAAAATCCTGCGCGTCCTGCAGGAGCATGAGCTGGAGCGGGTCGGCGGCACGGAAACCATCAAGGTCGATGTGCGCGTCATCTCCGCCACCAATAAAAATCTGCAGGAGCTGATCGCCGCCAATAAATTTCGCGAGGACCTGTACTACCGGCTCAACGGCATTCAGATCAATCTGCCGGCTTTGCGCGAACGCCGCGAGGATATTCCCGACATTGTCTCGTATTTTTTGAAAAGATTTAATTACGAGTTTGACAAAAATATTTCCGAGATCCCGACGCGCGTGCTCGAGCAGCTCAAAAAATACGAGTGGCCCGGCAATGTGCGCGAGCTGGAAAACATCATCAAGCGCGCGGTGGTTACGACCACCGGACCAATCTTGCAGCTTGACCTGCGAGCCGCCGGCACAGCCGCCGCGGAAAACAAACCGGAAAACGCGCTTCGGAATCAGGCTTTTGATCCGGCAACCCCGCTGGACGCGCTGATCGACGCGGTGGCCGACTCGCTGCTGGAGCGCATGCTCATCATGCCGGAAGACAATCCCGAACGGCAGGACCTGATGGGCAAGCTGGAAAAAGCCCTGATCGTCAAAGCCCTGCGCAAGCTGGACGAAAATCAGGTGCGCACCGCCAAACTGCTCGGCATCACCCGCAATACCCTGCGCAGCCGCATCGAAAAATACGGTGTCCAGTAAATCCACCGCCTTGAAATTAATCGCGGGGTTAGGCAATCCCGGGGCGCAGTACGCGCTGACGCGGCACAATATCGGATTCCTGCTGCTGGGCAAACTGGCCGCCGGCCAAAAATTCAGCAAAAAAAAATTTTCCGCGCTCTACACGGAGATTACGCGCGGCGGCGTAAAAATTATCCTGCTGAAACCGCAGACTTTTATGAATAATTCCGGCGAAGCGGTGCGCGCCGCGCTGGATTTTTACAAAATTTCCGCGGCGGATTTGCTGGTCTTGTCCGACGATCTGGACCAGGATTTTGGCGCGGCGCGCTTTCGCGCCAAAGGCTCGTCCGGCGGACATAACGGCCTCAAGTCTATCATCGCCTGTCTCGGACACGAAAATTTCGCGCGGCTCAAACTGGGCATCGGCAAACCGCGCAGCAAAGAACAGACTATGGAATACGTGCTCGGCCAATTCACGGCGGCGGAACAGGAGCAACTGTCAGCTATTCTGGACAAAGGTTTGGAATTGATAAATAAGTGGCTGAGCGGCAAATAATAGTCTTTCACCTTTAGGTTAGAATGTGCTAATATTTTTATGCAATTATTGGACGCCCGGCGTCGATATAATTGTCAAGGAGGCTTTATGGCGCTACCGATAGCGGCAACACC
>JAITIE010000116.1 GCA_031279615.1 Candidatus Margulisiibacteriota bacterium
GCATGGCCTTTTTCCCCGGAATATCGTTGTCAAATTTATATATCAGGATGGTCTTAAACGCGCTGGTGTTGCCGGCATTGTCCACGGTCTGTATTTCTAAATTGTATATGCCTGCCGCGGTCAATGCCGTCGGCGTAAACAATGTGCCGGTTTGAAATGTGGTCGTGCCGTTCCAGCGCACATTGTAGCCCCTGACGCCGGACGCATTTGTGCCGGCTGTGCCGGCATCCGCTGCCGCCGCCCAGGTCTGCGTGTTCATCGCGCTGACATTAGCGCTCGTCCACTCTACAGTGGTAAGAGCTGTGCCGGTTTGATTGGGCGCGTCGGGATCATATTTATATGTAAGTATAGTTTTATATGCGCTGGTGTTTCCCGCGTTATCCACGGTCTGTATTTCTAGATTGTATATGCCCGCCGCGGTCAAGGCCGTCGGTGTGTATGACGTTCCCGTCTGTAATGTGGTCGCGCCATTCCAGCGCACATTGTAGCCTTTGATACCAGAAGCATTTGTGCCAACCGTGCCGATGTCCGTTGCCGCCGTCCAGGTCCGTGCGCCCGCCGCGTCAGCGTTGACATTTGTCCAGTCCACCGTGGTCAATCCTGTGCTGCTCTGACCTGGAGCGTTAGGATCGTATTTATATGTAAGGATAGTTTTGTATGCGCTGGTGTTTCCCGCATTATCCACGGTCTGTATTTCTAGATTGTATATGCCTGCCGCGCTCAAGGCCGCCGGTGTGTATGATGTTCCGGTTTGGTATGTAGTAGACCCGTTCCAGCGCACATTGTAACC
Source organism: Candidatus Margulisiibacteriota bacterium (assembly GCA_031279615.1). Taxonomy (GTDB): domain Bacteria; phylum Margulisbacteria; class Termititenacia; order Termititenacales; family Termititenacaceae; genus Termititenax. The sequence goes on from JAITIE010000116.1 coordinate 791, forward strand.
TTTGACGCCGGAGACATCCAAGCCCGTGCCTACATCTGTTGCCGCCGTCCAACTTCTTGTCCCCGCAGCGTTGGCGTTAACGCTCGTCCAGTCTATTGTGGTCAGAGCTGTGGATGTTTGGTTGGGAGGAGTTGTATCATAGGTAATGCGTGCGAAGCCGTGGCCGCTCCTCTCGCCTTGCGTCGTCGTGCCGTTGCTGACACCGCCGGTATAGCAAGTGCCTCCGCCGCCGCCAGCGCCGCCGCTTCCGCCATTACCTCCATAATAACCAGAACCGCCGCCGCCGCCGGAACTAGCGTCGGCGCCGTATAGCTTTTTCGAGGAGTTATAATTTGTCCCGCTGGGACTGCCCGCGTACGATGTGCTGGAGCCCTGTCCGCCACCACCGCCTGCCACTATGAGCGGCGGAGAACCAGAGCTAAATGTTTCTCCCGATTGACTGACAAGCCCCGTTAATAAAGATTTAAGGGTTATATCGACAACCATAGGACTGTGTCCAGTTCTAGCTACGGCGCGTATTCCCCAGACATCTCCTACTTGGCCGGACCCATAAACAGTCTTAGTTACATCACTAGAAATGCTGCTGCCATAGTCAATCTCAGAAACATCTACTCCATTTTTTTGCAGATATATCCGAACACACCCAGTTCCATGATTGCTTTTAGATATAAGTAGTGTTATTGATACAGATGTGGAGCTTGCCGGACCTATGGTGTAGCTATAAGACCCGGCTGCGCTAGCCACAAACTGGCTTCCAACCGGAATTACTTGGGTAGGCTCAACATATTGATAATTGGATATATATGAAAGCCCGCCGCCGCCATAAGTCGTTCCTTTTCCTGCCTTTAAATAACCGCCTGCTGTGCCTGTTGGTTTCCCGCCAACATACACGCGTATTGTTTGGTTGGCGGCTAAAGTTATTGTCCCGGAAGCATAACCGCCTTTTCCTCCGTTGGTTCCGCCTCCTTGCGCTCCCCAGACTTCAAGTTTGTAAGTGCCGGCGCGCGGGGCGGTGAATGTTTGCTCTTCGCCAGTGTAGGAAAAATCCGCTGTAGCCGCGACAACGTTAGCGCACAAAAAAAATAACAGCAGTCCCGCCGGGAAACAAAAGCGCCGGAGACGGGCGCGCGCGGATGGTAACATTTAGATATACCCCCTTGTTAGAATTGACTAACTTTCGCTAAGCACAGACTGACCAATAACGTTTTGCCTGTAGACGAAACACCCCGCCAAAACTGCATTACTCTGTAATGTAGCCTTGCGGCTACTTCACTGCTGGTCTACGCGCAGCCGACGGCGGCAGCGTATGCTGAGCGGAGCCGAAGGGAGCGAGGCAGATGTGACAAAATATATCGCGCGCGGATGTCAGCAAGGCATTTGCCACGTCAAAGACTGACACGCTATATGTAGTGTGTTTATGTTGTATTGAACTGCTATTAGTAGCGTGGGGGGGGGGTGATTGCCATCGATCTTGAATTCAAAAATTTCTTCATACAAACCCCCGTTTTTTTTGTACAGCGCTATGCCGCATTCGCTTTGGGTAAAGATATTTGCCGCGCCTAGCTTACATCAAGTGTAAAGAATATCTTTGCAGTATTCTCCATTCAAAAAAATCAGACACTTACAAAAAAGTATATACCCGCTTATTGCAAAAATATACATGTTGACACATCGATATTTTGTGGGAGAATACATATGCTTTTTTACTCTTGAAAATCTAAAACGGAATTGTTCTCTCATACCTTATTACGGTGGCTGAGGTTCTCGAAGCCACCGACAACCGCTCCATTCGAGAGCCTCATGGAGCGGTTTCTATAGCCGCTTCAGCTTTTTTCAAATCCTCTATGTCATTAATACCCTGCACTTGCAGATAGTCGTCTATTATTAAAGTCCCGATTTTTTTCCCCGCGCCGACCATAATGCCGATCACATCGGTCAGGTAATATTCTTTTTGGTCGTTCTGATTTTTAATTTGTTTCAGCGCGGCAAATAATTCCGCGGTGTTGAAACAATAAATTCCACTGTTGATTTCCCGTATGGCTTTTTCGGTTTCCGTAGCGTCGCGGTACTCCACGATGCGCTCGACATAACCGGTGGAGTTACGCACGATGCGTCCGTAATGTTTGGGGTCGTCCAACCGGACGGTCAAAATCATACCGGCGAGATTGTCCTGCCGGTATTTGGCCAGTAAAGTCCGCACGGTTTCCGCACGGAGTAACGGCACGTCGCCGCACAATATCAAGGTAACACCGGAATAGTTTTTTAAAACCGGCTCGACCGCCATAACCGCATGTCCGGTGCCCAATTGCTCTTTTTGTTCGGCATAAATAACGTTAAAATTTCGCGTAACTTCACGAACTTTTGCGGCTTGGTGGCCGATAACCAGGTAAACCTCATCTGGCGAGATTTGCTTGACCATATCCAGCACGCGGCAAATCATTGGCTGTCCTTTGACCTCGTGCAGGACCTTGGCCAGCCCGGATCTCATGCGCGTGCCTTTGCCTGCCGCTAAAATTATAACTTTGGTATTTTCCATAAAGCCTCTACTTCACCGCTCTAAACCAGGTGCTGTCCGTTTTGTGTTCCAGCGCGTCAAATAAAATATTCCGGCGCAGGCCGTTGACGATGTAAGTTTCCACACCGGCCTTTGTCGCCAGTTCCTCGGCCTGCACTTTGGAAAACATGCCGCCCGTGCCTTTGTGCGAGCCGACGCCGCCGGCCATCTTGATAATCTCCGGCGTGACTTTGTCCACGACGCGCAGGAGACGGGCGCGGGGATGCGCGCGCGGATCGCTGTCGTAGAGGCCATCGATGTCCGTCAGCATCAGCAGTTTATGGGCTTTGACCAGAGCCGCGACGCGCGCGGACAGCGTGTCATTGTCGCCAAATTTTATTTCCTCCACGACCACCGAGTCATTTTCGTTGATGATCGGTATCGTCCGCATCCGCAAAAGTTGTTCGATAGTATTACGGAGATTTTGCGCGCGTTCTTTATTCGACGTGGCAAAGGCTGTTAACAGCACCTGCCCCGCCGGTATCGGCCGCAAAAATTTAGTGTAATAATTCATCAGCAAAGACTGACCGACCGCCGCCGCCGCCTGTTTTTGCGGAATAGTTCGGCGCGTGAAATCAATCTTCAGCCGCTCCATGCCGCAGACTACCGCGCCGGAAGACACGAGAATAATTTGTTTGCCCTGTTTGTGCAGTTTTTTGACCTGCGCGGCGATGCGCCGGAAACTCCGCCGGTCTAAACGCCCGCGCGCGTCCGTCAGCACATTGGAGCCGATTTTGATAACGATGCGTTCCCCCGTCATATATTTAAATGTTCGCATATCTGCTAAAATATTACAATTATTGTTCTTTGCGGAGTATGAGAAGCCACCACGCGCGGAGGCAAAGAATATTTACTCCGCATGAAAATCGAGTTGTTTTATGGCTGAAGCAGAAGGATTAAAATTATCATTTGCCGCGCCGGACAAAATTGCGCCGGAGACGCTGGAAGTTTTTCCGTATATTTTGCCGGAATTAAAAACCGGCCGGATACCTGACCAGCTGGTCACTTATACGACCAAGGAATTTTCCGCGGTGTGCCCTTTTTCCGGCCTGCCGGACACCGCCACGGTCACAATCGAATACGTGCCGGCGAAAAAAGTCCTCGAATTGAAATCTCTAAAATATTATTTTCTGTCTTACCGCAATGTCGGGATTTATCAGGAGCACGCCACGCAAAAAATTTTCGCGGACTTGCAAAAAATTTTGCGCCCCCAAAAACTCAAAGTAACCACGATTTACAACACCCGCGGCGGGATTGACACGACCTGCGTGATCGAAAAAACCTAAAATTTGCTTTGACAAATACGATACTATATCGTATAATACTGCGTATGAAAGTAACCGCCATTATTCCAGACAAGCTGGTCAACGAAGTAAAAACTTACTCCCGCAGTTCCACAATCACGGCAGCTATTACGCTTGCTTTAAAAGACTGGCTGGCTGTTTATCATCTCAAAAACTTAAACCAAAAAATCCAAAAAAACCCTATAATTATTAAAAATGGCGCTAAACTCCGCCGTCTAAACAGAACTTAATAATGTTAATACTGGACACTTCCGTTTGGATAGAATTTTTAAGACAAAGCCCTCCATATACCAAAAACATTAGCAAACTGCTGGAGAGCAAAGAAATCCTGGCTGTGGAATGTATCTTTGCCGAATTACTGCAAGGCGCAAATACTAAACAAGAAAAGCGGATAATCCTGCAATATTGGGAATATCTGCCCAAAATCAATCTGCCGCAAGCTATGCTGGACGCCGGTTTATACTCCAGCAGTAACAAATTACCGTCCAAAGGCATCGGTTTAATTGACGCGGTCATTTTAATGCACGCCCTGTACAGCAAGGTTAAAATATGGACTTTAGACAAAAAATTCCAAAAAATTATTCCCCAAGAATTATTGTACAACGAACTAACCGGATAAATTGGGAGTGTAAATTATTTGTATTTTTTCACAATCAGCGCGGCGTTGTTGCCGCCCAAACCCATAGAATCCAGCAGTATATAATTGAGAATCATCTCCCGCGCGGTATTGGGCACATAATCCAGATCGCATTCCGGGTCCGGCGTTTCCAGATTCATGGTCGGAATGACGGTCTGTTTGTCCAGCATCAAAGCCGCGGCGATGAGCTGAAAAGCCGTCGAGGCGCCGAAAGGCATACCCATCACGGACTTAATCGTGCTGACCGGCACGGATTTGGCGCGGTCACCCAGCGCTAATTTTATAGCGTGCGTCTCTTTGAGATCGGCGGATTTTGACCCCGAGCCGTGCGCGCAAATATAGTCCAGCTCATACGGCGTGATGTCCGCGTCTTGGAACGCCGCTTCCATAGCCCGCGCCATGCCCGCGCCAGTCGGCTCCATGCGGTAAGAATCATAGGCGTCCGCCGATGAACCAAAGCCGCACAGCTCACCGTAAATATAGGCGCCGCGCCGGAGCGCATGCTCTAGCTCCTCCAGCGCCACCACGCCCGCGCCCTCGGCCAGCAAAAAACCGTCGCGGTTGAGGTCGTACGGCGTGACCGCTTTTTCCGGAGTTTCGTTTTTTTTGGAAAGCTGTTTCGTGCCGTCAAAGCTGGCGTAGACCACTTCGGTAAAAGGCGTCTCCGCGCCGCCGGCCAGGATCACGTCGGCCTTGCCCGAACGGATCGCGTCGAGAGCCGTGCCGAGCGCATTAGCGGAAGCCGAACAGCCCGTGGACAAAGAATAATTCACGCCGGTCAAACCGTAATAAATAGAGATTTCCGCCGCGGCCGCGTGTGAAAAAGTAGCGTTAGCGCAGAACGGATTGATCTTGCTCAAACCTTTTTCCTGCAAAATGCGCTGCTGCTCCTCGACAGCCTCATGCCCGCCGATGCCGGTGCCCATCATCACGCCGAAGCGCGGCGCGTTTTCCGCAGTGATCGCCAGGTGCGCGTCAGCGACAGCCAGTCCGGCCGCCACGACAGCCATTTGTGTGAAGCGCGAAAAATATTTGCTCTTTTTTTTGTCGAGATACGGCAGTGGATTAAAATCGGGAATATTGCCGCCGATCCGCGTCTTGAAGCTCAGCGGCGAATTGGCAATCTCCGGCACCACGCGGATGCCCGAAATGCCGTTGACCAAAAACCGCCAAAAGGTCTCCCGTTCTTTGCCGATTGGCGAGATTGGCCCCAAGCCGGTTATCACTACTCTTCTCTGCATAACCTACCCTTGCTATTTAACATTCCGGTTGCATTTCTGCCGCCCGGACTGCTATACTTAAAATATATCGTCAAGGAAGTGAAAAAGTTTCACTTTTTTAACCTTTTAGGCGGGGGGGTCTAAAATGGAAATCATCGCTTTAGCTAATCATAAAGGCGGCTGTGGCAAAACCACGACGGCGGTCAATCTGGCCTATCAGCTCGCCAAACTCAAACAAAAAGTTTTGCTTATCGATCTGGATCCGCAGGGACACAGCTCGCTGGGTTTGAATATTAATCCCGATCGCATTGAACTGGCTTGCTTTGATTTTTTACAAAAAAAACCTCTGGCTGGCATTGTAATCAAAATAATGCCCGATCTGGATCTAATCCCCGGCTCGATGAAAACCGCGTTGCTCGAGCAAATGCTGGCTGGCAAAAATCGCCGCGAGTACCGGCTGAAAGACTTGCTGAAAAAAGTGTCCGGCTATAATTATATTCTCATTGACACGCCGCCCAATCTCGGCCTGCTGACTATCAATTCTCTGCTGGCCGCCAATAAAGTGCTGACGCCGCTGGAGCCCGGCAATTACGCTCTGCACGGCCTGCAAAAACTCGACGAAACTCTCGCCCTGCTGAAAAATAAAACCGGCCATCAGCCGGAAAAACGCTACGTGCTCACCATGTACCGCCCGACTAAATTTTGCGAAGATTTTTTAAATCTGCTCAAGCCGTTTTTTAAAAATAATTTAATGCAAACCAAAATTAATTTCTCGGAACATTACAAAGACGCGGCGCTGATCGGTCTGCCGGCCGGCGCCTGCGGCAGCGGACAGGCTGACGATCACGCCAATCTGGCGCGCGAGGTCAAGGCCTGGGCGGAGAAAAAAGAGCCGGTCTTCATCAGCAGTCTGCCCTCGCCGGTCAAGATCGAGTTTAACACGCTCGGTAATACGGACATGATCCAGATGCTGCGCGGCACGGATGATAATTACAGTTATCATTATGTTTTTGATAAAAAAGGCAACGTGACACGGGTCAAAAGCAAACCCCTGCTCAAACATTCTTTCCTGTAATCCAATATGTTATAATATTGTCAATTACAAAAAGGGAGAGTTGCTTTATGGCTAGAACCAGACGCAAAAAATCCGCAAATGAACCTGACGCTTCTTTGACCTGCCCGTTATGCGGCAAGGCGCACGATATTCGCCAGGACTTGGGCATAAAAGCCACGCGGGCTGAAACGGATAAAATAATTTTGCTGAACAACATTATTGCTTCAGCCGCTCAGGCCAGCGCGCCAACGGACTTGCCGCCGCAAGTTACGCAAGAAAATTTAGAGCGTTATTTAGCGGCCATCCTCAATGTGCGCGCGGAAGCCATGGCGCAGGTTAGAGCCTGGTGGCAGAACATCCTCGCCAAATACGATTTGCCTAAAGATATCAATGTTTTTATTGATTACAACACCTGTGCTTTTTACATCGCCCTGCCGCAAAAAAGGTAGTTAAGTTTTCTTAAAAAAAGTTATACCAGGCCAAGCGGTTGGCATTTTTCTTGCAGTATTGCCAGGTATGACTTGGCAAAAATGTTTACCCAATCTAGAGGATCAGGCAAAGTCAGCCCTTGATATTATTCTGCCAGAACTCAATCCGGTTGATTTGGCTTTATTGAAAAAGCGCAGCAAACCTGTTCTATTAAAGAGCACGATATTGCAAAAAGAAAAAACCAATCATGCGGACATAAACAGCAATCAATATAGTAAAATAATCGGTTCTGCTCTTTATTCACCCAACTATATATTACAAGTCAAACCTCAAGAAAAACCTAATTATTTTACGTTCATCCAGGAAGCCACAGGTGCAATTGTTGTGCTAGAAATGCTTGAAGATAAAGCTAATTTCGAAATTGTCAGTTTTAACCAAGTAAGGCGAAAAAGCCTAGAACAATATAAAAGAAAAACCAAGATGGAGGACGGCCTATTCCTCATAACGACAAGAAAATAAACCTGCCGGGCAGCTGGCCTTTCTGCTCTTCATCTCGGTTCTGTTTATATTATATCATAATCAAACTTTGAATTTCAATAAATTTTGGCAGAACTAAGCCAGTGTTCTTTTCTGCAATTTAGTTAGTTCCGCCACGCCTTTAGCGCCAAGGTCGAGCAATTGATTTAACTGTTCACGCGAAAATGTGCCGTGCTCGCCGGTGCCCTGCACTTCCACCAGCTGGCCGGAGCCGGTCATGATGACATTGAGGTCGACTTCCGCGGCGCTGTCCTCGAGGTACATCAAGTCTAGGCGCGGCTCACCGTC